>JBFZEY010000446.1:0-6123 GCA_041306625.1 Spirochaetota bacterium
AAGGCATGCTCAACGCCGTCGAGGTGGCGATCCGCTGCTACGATCCCTGCCTCAGCTGCGCCACCCACGCGCTGGGACATATGCCGCTTGAGGTTAAACTTATCGACGCGGAGGGCGCCACCCTCGACGTGCGGCATAAATGACCGACGCGGACCGGATACGGGTGTTCGTCTGGGGGATCGGCAATCCCGGGCGGCGCGACGACGGGCTCGGCACCGAGCTCGTCCGCCGCATCGAGGATGCCGCTCTCGCGCATGTTAGCTGTGAGGCGAATTACCAGCTGAATATCGAGGACGCGTACGACATCGCCGGCGCGGACGCGGTCATATTCGTCGACGCGTCGCGCGACGCCGTCCCCCCGTGCGAGTTCACCCGGATCCGGCCGTCGCAGAACATCAGTTTCACCACGCACGCGCTGGACGCCGCTTCGGTCCTTGCACTGTGTGAGGAGATCACCGGCCGCTGTCCGGTCGCCTTCATGCTTGCGATTCGCGGATACGAATGGGACATCGGCGAGGGGCTCTCCGACGGGGCTCGCGACGGACTCGAAAAGGCCCATGAGTTTCTGCTGCGCGTCGTCGGCGAAGCGTCGGTCGACGCGATGGAGAGGCGGCAAACCGGGCGGCCGGCCACAACAGCGACAACTTGACAGGAAACAGGAGACACGATATGGCAGATAAAAAACTCATCTTCGTCATCGACGACGATCCCGATATCCTCGATTCCATCTCCGCCGTCCTGACCGCCGAGGGCTTCGCGGTCGAGACCGCCATGAGCGGCGAGGAAGGCATTACAAGGCTCTCAAAGATCAAACCGGCGCTCATCCTCTGCGACATGATGATGGAACATATAGACGCGGGAACAAGGGTCGCCGAGGAGATCAAAAGGAGCGGGATCGGCGCTCCCGTGTATCTTCTCAGCAGTATCGGTTCGGCGACGGCGTCGAACATCGAAATAGACAGGCTCGGGTTCGACGGAGTCTTCCAGAAACCGGTCGCTCCGGCCCACCTCGTTTCCACGATAAAGAAGGCACTGAGAATGTAAATACCTGGTTCGTCCGCCGGAGATCTGACCGTCCCCGGCGGACGGGCGGGTATCTGCCCGCGGGTATCGTAAACCGGCCGAGCAATCCGCCGTTGTCCCGATGTAAGAAGTGGTTTCAATATCGACTAACCCGCATGGTGCAGTACCGTACATCCGTACGTGTAGTGATATCCCGATCACCTGAAAGATTATGGACGCCGTGGGGGATACGTATACCCAGTCCATCCATGACCGTTAATTGCTTGCCATCCGGCAAAATGTATTTAAAGTACACGCTTGAATGAATACCGGATGTTTGGGAGGGTACATATGATTCGCTCAGGCGGCGTATGTGCAGCATGCTTGATCCTGCTGTTGAACGGCACGCTATCGGCCCTGGACTATGAAGATATCCTTTTGAGTGATATCGCTTCGAATATTTCATCATACAAGGGGAAAACAATCAGCCTCCGTCTCCGGTTGAAATACATGGACACGATTTTCAACAAGCTCGTGTTTTACGATAAAAAAAACATTGATATCGAGTTCGATGTGGAGGGCATGGTCAAAGACAGGAAGAAAAGAAACGAATTCCTGAACCTGCACAATGGAATGGAATACGTGGTGACCTTCTCGGTAAAGGAGGTTGGTAAAATGGGAATACTGATTGGAGAACTGGAAGGTTTTATCCCGCTGGCCCTGCTAAAGCTTCCCTCGGGCGGGGAGTAAAAACAAAAGGCAGAATAGCTGGGCGGCTATTCTGCCTTCCATAAACGACTTTTACGCGCAGTGCCGGGATCCGCAATATGACAATAATCGGGAGGGAACTGCCATATTGTAACCCCGTACAGAACGTATCGGCACATAACTTCGAAAACTTGAGCGTTTCGGGAAAAATTCTGAAATATTTTTTTAGCTTTTTTGTGTTGACATAGTTGTGTTTTTTGGTAAATTTAAGGAGAAGGCTAACGGCCTCAAAATCAGGTACAGGGAAGGAGTAAAAACAGAATGAAAAATTTTATTATTATCGCTTTTATCGGCGTCTTCGCGTTTGCTTTCGCATGCGGCACGACTCCTGAAGTAAAACAGGAGGTGGCGCCCTCGGGATCGATCGTCAATATTCAGAACGAACAGCTCGCCCGCATTCCCGTAGGCGGATTTGATTACAAAAGCTCGAAAGTTCCGGAGCAGAAATGGGACAAGTGGGCGACTGCCGCGGCTCCGGTTGTGAAGGGCGTCATCGACAAACTTCCCGAGGGCTATGTGCTCCAGGTGACCGGTCACACCGACGCGCGCGGTCCCGAAGGTCCCGTTGGCGCGAAACCCGGCAATATCAAAATCTCGACCGATCGCGCGAAAGCCGTGCATAACGCACTCCAGGCGAAAGGTATAACCTCTCCCAAGATGACCTATAAGGGCGTCGGATCGTCCGAACTGGTTCCCGGCGTGGATCCCAAGGACGCCGAGCAGCGCCGCGTAACCTTCAAGGTACTTCCGAAGAAATAAGCGCGCTCTTTCGCCTTTATGCGCATAACTTCATGTTTACGACAGGAGGCGGGGTGTTGCAGCCCCGCCTCTTTAATTTGCCACTTTTACGCTAAGACACCGCATGGTGTGAACTGAGTCATGGAGACGGGAATCGGTACGGTCGTAAAGGTCTTCGGCATGTACTCAACCGTTCTCTATGAAGGTAAAAGGATTAACTGCGTATTACGCGGAAAGATGCGCCGGGAAAAGAGTGTGCGTAAATACTCAGATCCCGTGGCGGTCGGCGATCTGGCCCGGATAGAGCTCGATCGCGAAGGAACAGGGGTGATCTCGGAGATACTTCCGCGGAAAAACGTCTTTTCCCGCAAGGAGAAGGGGCGTACCCGGAAGGAAGACGCCATAGCCGCCAACCTCGATCGTATCGTTATAATGCAGTCATTCGATAATCCACGGCTTAACCTTCGTTTCGTCGACCGCCTGTCGGTACGGGCGCGCAAGGACGGCATTCCGATGCTGCTGTGCATAAACAAGCGCGATCTTGCCGAAAAAGGCGACGTGACCAGGGTAATGGAATATTACGACAATGCGCCCATCGATCTGGCCGTGGTCAGCGCCAGAACGGGGGAGGGAATTGATGA
Source organism: Spirochaetota bacterium (assembly GCA_041306625.1). Taxonomy (GTDB): domain Bacteria; phylum Spirochaetota; class UBA4802; order UBA4802; family UBA5368; genus MVZN01. The sequence goes on from JBFZEY010000446.1 coordinate 3,150, forward strand.
TTTCGGCCGGTTCATCGCGCGCAACACGTCGCTTTTTGTAGGGTATTCGGGAGTCGGCAAAACCAGCATTCTTAACCGGCTGTATCCCGACCTTGATCTGCGCGTTTCGGAGATATCCGAAAGCACCGGAAAGGGGAGGCACACCACGACCAATGTTGAGATGATTTATGCCGTTGACGGTACCAGGATCGTCGATACGCCGGGGCTGCGTGAGTTCGGGCTGGTTGACATCGAGCCGGAGACCGCGGGGGATTATTTCTACGAGTTCGGCGAACTCGCGGCGGAGTGCGCCTATCGTCCATGCAGCCACGATCACGAACCGGACTGCGGGGTGAAGCGGATGGTGGAAGAGGGCCGGATACACGGAGACCGGTACATTTCCTATCTCAATATTCTCCAGTCGCTCAGGGAATCACGCGAGAGGAAATACCAGTGATCACCGCGACGGGCGTGCGCCTTGGTTTCGGTGACCGGATGATTCTCGAGGGCGTCAACCTGCACGTCCCCCGGGGAGGGCGCACGGCTCTTATGGGAAAGAACGGATGCGGTAAATCGGTGCTCCTTAAATGCTTCGCCGGACTCATGGTCGGATACGAAGGGGTCATTACCGTAGACGGCAGGGATCCGCGCAGAAAGATCGGTGCAGTCGGCACGGGTGCGTCTATAGCCTACGTTTTCCAGAAAGGCGGTCTTTTCGATTCGATGAACGTGTTCGATAATGTGGCCTTTGGACTCAGGCGAAGAGGCATGCATGAGGACCGGGCGGCAGAGCTCGTAAACGATTCTCTCGCCAGGGTCGGGCTTGCGGGCAGCGAACTGAAGCTTCCCTCGGAGCTCTCGGGCGGCATGCAGAAAAGGGTGGGCCTCGCGCGCGCGATTTGCCTCGATCCGGACATAATCCTGTACGACGATCCCACGGCAGGACTCGACCCGATCCTCTCGGATTCGATCGCTGACCTCATCCTCGAAATATCAGACGCCTCCTCGGCCACATCGGTTATCGTAACTCACGACCTGAAACTGGTCGGGAAGGTTGCACGCGAAGTGGCGCTGTTATACGACGGCCTGGTCGTTTTCCACGGCGATACTGAAAGTTTTTTCTCGAAAGAAGACCTGTTCGCCCGCCAGTTCATCGAAGGCGAAATAGAGGGTCCGATCGATATCTATTGACGGTGGTTTGGAGCGCCAGGCCGTCATCCACCCGGATCAAATTCCCGTATGGGCGAATGCCGGGTTTCCCGCTTGCTCCTTCGCCTGATTTGTGTCATGCTGGATCAGGGTTTACTCATCGTGGGGAGATGCAATGCCCGGAGAAAGAAGAAAAAGCCGGAGGATTGGAGCGGGCGGAGACTTCTACTGTCTTCCGTCCCGGATGTCGCGCAGGGTGATGTGTACGCTTAAAAACCTGTCGATTACGGGGGCCTGCATTGTCTCCGGAGGGAGCCTGGCGACGGGTGATATCATCTCGCTCTATCTCGAAAGCGGCGGCGGCGGGGCGCTTCAATCACGGGTGGTCTGGAGGCTTGCCGGCGAGTACGGCGTCGAGTTCCTGCTGGAGTCCGGAGAGGAGTTCGAGACCATCAGCAGGGTCATCAACAACCGGCGTGTTCCCTGAGGGGCGAAGATCGCAGTGTCGTACGGGCATACAAAAGAAAACGGATGTTCCGCGCCCGCGCGATAGTTTCTTGTTGACAATTTCATTTCCGCGCCGTAGCGTGCATACTTTGCCTCGTTCCGCGCGGCGCGTCGCGGATGGTATGAGCAGAAAATTTTGATGTTATAATGGGTTCGGTGGCCCGGGTGAAGGCGATGAAGGTTGAAAAAGCGGATCTGGACTGGGGTGAGCTGCCCTTCGGGTATGTCAAGACGGATTACAATGTTCGGTATTATTTCAGGGAAGGCAAATGGTCGGAGGCTGAAGTGACCGCCGACGAATTCATTCCCATGCATATGGCGGCCCCATGCCTGCACTACGGCCAGGAGGCGTTTGAGGGGCTGAAGATATTCGAGACGGTGGACGGCCGAATCGTCGCCTTTCGGGTGGAGGAAAACGCCAGGCGTCTCCAGAAAAGTTCGGAACGCATTTTTACACCCTTGGTTCCGATTGAGATGTTCCGGGAAGCCGTTCACAAGGTGGTGAAGGCCAACACCCGCTTCGTTCCCCCCTACGGCAAAGGGGCCAGCATGTACGCGCGGCCGCTTATCATCGGTACCGGCCCAAGGGTGGGCCTCGGACCGGCGGAAGAATACATTTTCCTTGTCTTCGTTACGCCCGTCGGCCCCTATTATAAGGGTGGCTTCACGGCCGTCAAGGCGCTGGTCGTTGAGGAATATGATCGTGCGGCGCCGCAGGGCGTCGGCGACTGCAAGGTTGGCGGCAACTATGCGGCCGGCCTGCGCGGCGAGATATACGGGAAGAAGAAAGGGTACCCGGTGGTGCTCTACCTCGATCCGAAGGAAAAACGATTTGTAGACGAGTTCAGCACCTCTAACTTCATCGCGATCAAGGGGAACAGCTATATAACACCGGATTCGGAATCCATCCTGCCAAGCGTAACGAACAAGAGCCTGGCGCAGATCGCCGAGGACATGGGAATGAAGGTGGAGCGCCGGCCGGTAGACATCGCGGAAGTCGAGGGCTTCGACGAGGTCGGGGCGGTGGGTACGGCGGCGGTCATTACTCCCGTCAATACGATCCATTACCGCGGCAGGGATTTCACCTTTGGAAACGGAGACCAGCCGGGCCCGGTGCTCACAAAACTTTACGATCGCCTTTCGAAGATACGGACCGGGGAGGCCGAGGACAAATTCGGCTGGCTTGACGAGATAAAGATCTGATCCCGGAAACAAACTCTGCGATATCAGGGGGACGGCAAAACCGTCTCCCTTTTTAATTTTTTGTCGGCCCTCCTTCGGCACCTGCGGATTCCCCGAATGAAGGGGTAATCGCAGGCACGCCCGACATCGCCGTGGT
>JBFZEY010000447.1:0-2927 GCA_041306625.1 Spirochaetota bacterium
TCGCAAGCGCCGCGATGATCCCGGGCATACAGCCCAATTCAATCATCATCGGCTCGATCATGCTCCTCGTACCGGGACTCGCCATCACCAACTCCATCCGCGACACCCTGGCCGGCGATCTCCTTTCGGGGATAGCGCGGGCGATGGAATCGTTTTTAATCGCGGTAGCGATCGCGGCGGGAAGCGGTATCGTCCTGAAACTGTGGTACCTCTTCGCGGAAGGAATCAGATGACGGGACCGTTAGCATATGCTTTTATAGCCACCCTCGGATTCTCGGTACTCTTCAATATTCGTGGGTTCAACGTTGTGCTCGCCGCGCTGGGAGGAGCGGCCGGCTGGTTCGCGTACCTGTTCTCCGTGTCCCTGTCCGGCGGGCCGATCTTCTCGTTCTTCATAGCCTCGATCGTGGTGGGAGTATACGCCGAGGTGATGGCCCGCGTCAGAAGTGCGCCGGCCACCACCTTCGCCGTCTGCGCGGTCATTCCGCTGGTGCCGGGCGGAGGAATGTATTACACGATGTTCGAGTCGATTCAGGGGAACACGGCGCGCTCGCTCGAGCTGGGAATGGAGACGCTGATCACCGCGGGAGCCATCGCCACCGGGCTGGTGCTGGTGTCCTCGGCAACGAACCTCATTCTCTACCTCTTTACGAAGGATAAAAACGGACGCATCTCTCTCTGATCACAGGGCGTCGATCGCGCGTGCCAGGCGGCCGAGCCCTTCGTCCAGAATCTTCCGCGGACATGCAAGGTTAACCCGCGCGAAACCTTCTCCGCCATGGCCGAAGATATGCCCCTCTCCCAGTGCAACGCCCGCCGAATGGCGGAAGAAATTTTTCAGCGCTCGCGAATCCATTCCAAGTTGGCGGAAGTCGAGCCATGCCAGATAGGTTGCCTCGGGCTCGATGAGCGTTATGCGCGGCATTTTTCGGGCGATGAACTCCGCGAGAAACCGCAGGTTCGCTTCTATATACATTAGGAGCTCTTCCAGCCAGGGCTCTCCGTGAGTGTAGGCCGCTTCCAGGGCCACCGTCCCGAAAGCATTAGGAGAAAAAAAACCGGACTCATCCTGCGCGGCCGTATACTCACGGCGGAGGTCCGCATCGGGGATGATCAGGTTCGCAACCTGCAGGCCCGCAAGATTGAAGGTCTTGCTGGGAGCGGTGCAGACCACCGAGCGCGAGGCCAATTCGCCTGATATCGATGCGAAGGGCACGTGGCGGCGACCGCCGAGCACGAGGTCGGAGTGGATTTCGTCTGAGACCACGATGATGCCGTTTTCCACACAGATGGTACCCGTTTCGACCAGCTCGTCGCGCGTCCATAGACGCCCCACGGGATTATGCGGACTGCACAGTATGAGCATCTTCACGCGCCTCGACCCGGCCTTTTTCCGGAGGTCATCGAGGTCCATTACGTAGCGTCCGCCTTCGAAACACAGACCGTTGTTCTGGACGCGCCTGCCGTTGTTCTCGGCCGCGAGCATGAAGGGATGATACACCGGCTGCTGGACGATGATGCGGTCCCCCGGCCGTGTAAACGCGCGTACGAGCGTGTTGAGCGCCGGGACCACCCCCGGGCACGGGACTATCCATTCGCGACTCACGTCCCAGCCGTGACGCCGCTGCATCCATCCCCTAACAGCGTTGAAATACCCGTCGTTGTACCCGGTGTACCCATACACGCCGTGCCGGGCGCGGCGCACCAGCGCATCAACGACCTCCGGCGGCGACGCGAAGTCCATGTCGGCGACCCACAGGGGAACAAGGTCCTTCGCCTTGAATACCGCTTCCATGAAGTCCCATTTTTCGCACCCGGTCCCCCGGCGCTCAATGATGCGGTCGAAATCATATTCACTCATTCCCGGCCTCCACGAACAAATGCATCTCATATCCAACCGTCGGCCTGTTCAAGACTTTTTCCGGCTTTTGCCCCTGGTAATTCGCATGAGGGCGAGGTATAAAACAGGAATCACGCCACGATCGTCGATATCGTTCTCTCAACCGTGCCGGGGAGTTGTTTTCCGCCGGTCTTAATCATATATTTGATCCGGGCGCGACCGGAATGTTCCCGGCTCGTTCTGCGGCGATCCATTGAAAAATACGGGGCGTTTCGGTTTGGCGGCACGTCTCAATCAAATGACGCCGGATATACGGCGGGGAGGATGCATGAACATCCATCTTGATGAAAAAGAACTTGAGATCATCGTCGACCTGCTGGCCCGCGAACTGAAGGAATTGCCGACCGAGATTCGGCACACCAGCACCAGGGAGTACCGGGAAATGTTGAAGGAGCGGGAGGAGGGCCTGCGAAAGCTCGCTGTGCGCCTTGAATCGGCATTGCCGGGCGATTTGGGCCGTGAAACCTCCGAATGGGCACCGATGATGTAACTGCGACGGCCGCCGGCAGGGCGGCCGTTTTCTCCGTCCCGCGCTGATGTCCCCCCGTGGTAAATAATACACTCCTCTCCATGAATGTGGATGAATTATACCATACTCCGCCAATCGCTGTTGACCTTCCCTCCCTTTTATTGTATGCTGTTTTATGACATTTTAAACGACACTCGGCCGGAACATGAAAAAGATCACATTGCCAAAACGATCTCAAGAGGTAACGCAATGTCCGAGCTTTCTATCAAAACGCACGATCGTATCGATCGCCGCCTGTGCGGCAACCCGCTCTCCCTTGAAGAGGGTATCTGTACGGTAGCGCTTCGTCTCAGCGACCAGATGCGCGCGGACGCCAGCGGCCTTGTACACGGCGGCTTCATTTTCGGGCTGGCCGATTATGCGGCCATGCTCGCGGTAAACCATCCCAATGTCGTGCTGGCAAAGGCCGAGGTGTCCTTTCTGAAACCGGCATGCACGGGTGACCTGCTTACTGCCACGGCCCGGATTTCGGTATCGGACGGGAAAAAACGAACGGTG
>JBFZEY010000448.1:0-4711 GCA_041306625.1 Spirochaetota bacterium
AAGGATGAAGTCCTTCATGCCGGGGAGCCGCGTCTCATCCACCTTTACCGTGCCGTCGTTGTCACCGGGGCTGAACGGATTGATGCCGACCTCCAGGCCGAGTCCGCCCGCGATAACGCCAAACTCGGCTCGCGGCGGCGGGAGCAGGAGCGGATAGGAATCGGGCGCGCCCGCCACCTGCTGGCCCGCCCTGCCGAACATCCAGCGGTAGGGCATCCACTTGCCCAGATACGAGGCGAGCGTCGAGCCGCGGTTGGGCGGCGCGATCATGACTATTCTTCCGATGTTCGGGCACGAATAGTTCGCAAGATAATAACGCACCACGATACCGCCCAGGCTGTGCGTGACAAAATGCAGCCGGCCGCGCTCCGGAGGGAGCTTCTGCACCTCCTGGTTGAGCAGCTCGGCGATATCCTCGATCGATTCACGGGTGCTCGGATAACCGAAATTGATTACGCGGTAGCCCCGCTCCAGGAGGGCCTTTTCTATCCTGGCCATGGACCGCGGACTGCGAAATATCCCATGGAGGAGGATGACCCATTCACCGTCCCGCCCGTTTTCGGTTACTTTCACCGCGGCGTCCCCCCCGTGTTTTCCCGAGCGGTCGAAATACAACCATGCAGTGGCGAGAACGCCGACCGCGGCGACGAGCACGACGCCGATCGTTCCGGGACGGCCCACGATCTCACCCCAGCAACCGGTCGAGCGAGTTGGAATAATACTCCAGGAGCACCGATCTGCCGGGATTGATGACGAGACGTCCATGTTTAATCGACACTATTTTTCGGCGCGCCAGAACATCGAGCGCCGCCTCCACGGTCTCGAGCGACTGTTCGAACTCGAGCAGGTCTTCCTCGAAATCAACGAGCTCCCTGGTGCGGTCCCCTTTTTCGCGCTCTATACCGTCGATGATCTTACGGCTGCTCTCGAAGGCCCGCCCGTGCACCAGGCGCCCGCCCTTCGCCCTGCACTTTTTCCGCAATTCGGCCACCTTCATAACGAGCTCGGTCTTTGTAAGCCTGTCCTTGCCCAGGAGCACGAGAGCGCGCGCCGTAACACAGACGGGCGTTACGGGTATCGCCTTACCTATGCGGTTCAGCAAACCGTCGGCGAAATGCTGCACCCGTTCAAGCCTCGCCTCCCTGGGCAGGTCGAAGAGGTTTTTCTTTTCCCTGGCGAGCAGGTCCGAGAGAAATACCGGGTCGCCGAAGCTAACGCTTGCCGAACCATGCTGTTTGAGCCGCCCGCTCGCATAACGCGCCAGGTTAAAGAAGAGCAGCAGCGGCCCCTTGCCGATTACGCGGAAGAGCGTGGCCATGTGGTCGCGGAAGCCGCTTTTCTCCTTTCCCTTCTTCCACTCCTGGATGAGTGTCCGGTCCTCGAGCACCCAGTCGTAGTTTATCGCCGCCGGAATGAAGACAAGCTCGCGCTTGAAGTCCGGTTTCTTTTTTATGCCGATGATATAATCGAGTATGCCGATCTTTGCCGCGCGGAGCCGCCCGTCGCGCGAGAGCCCGCCCTCGAGAAAGATGCCCTGCGTGACGCCCTGCAGGCTGATAAGCTGCACGTATTTTTCGAGCACAAGATGATAGAGCCTCTCCCGATAGCGCCGGCGTATGAAATACGCCCCGAACGACTTGAAGATGTACTCCAGCGGCCATACCCGCGCCCACTCGCCGACCGCATAACTCAGCGAAATCTGACGGGCCAACATATACGCCACGAGGATGTAGTCGATGTTGGACCGATGGTTCATGACGAACACCACCACGCTGTCGGGCGGGATTTTTTTCAGCTTCTCGGCGTTTTCGCGGTCGATCACGACCTCGTAGATCAGGTTAAGGAATGAGTTCGCCACCCAGTAGCCCAGCTTGTAATAGGAGAGCAGATTAAAAAACGGTACGATTTCTTCTATATAGCCTTCCACCTGATCCTGGACATCGCGAATTTTAACATCCTTTTGGCGCGCGTGATCGATGATCCCCTGGTGGACCTCGGTATCGTTCATCAGCTCGTGCTTGATGATTACCTTCTGCATGAACTTGTATTTATCGAGGCGTACCCGGTTATCGTCGAGATAGTCACGCACCGAGCGATGAAGGCGCTCCCGCACCGAGCCAATGATAATTGCGCGCAGGGCCTCGTAGGCTATAAGCACTGCGAGTACGATAAGTATGTAATTACCGAAACCCTTCATAAAGCCTGCCTGTCTCAATTCAGATTGTTCAGCAACCCCGCCCGGCGTCATGGTATACAACAAAATCCAGCTTTTATCAAGCAAATAATGGATTTGTTTTATAAAGATGCCGCATGGCCGGGGAATACGGCCTGTCCCCCGTCCACGGCGAAAGGCCCGGTATCCACGACATTTGTGAACATTGGCCTTGTTGCGTAACCGGGAAAGACAGCTTTCCCCCCCGCCGCATTCGGGGCAAAGGATCGGCCCCTATGCATTCCCTTAATCACTTGACAGTTTGTCGATTATGTAAACCATGTTTACATGGCGAAACATCATTTACAACGGAGTTGCCGTACGACCTGAAGCAGGGCCGACTTTTCATTTCCACGGATGACGATTCCGATATCCGCAAAATTTGCATTAATTTACCATTCCCGGTGAATTCACCGCCAGACCATACGCAGAAGGAGGTGCGGCATGTCGCTTCCCGACCGCAGCAATCAATACAGTTTTAATGAGTACCTCGAATGGAGAAAAGACGTGGACTACTACCGGGACGATCCCTTCGCCCGGGCGGCGCTGCGGAGTTTCGCGGGAGACGCATGGCCGGTGGCCGATACCGCGGCCCGGGAGATATCGACGAAGGCGTCGGGCCGGTGGCGCGATCTGGCCGACGCGATCGCCGTGCCGGAGAAGCGCCCGTACATGACCCACTACGACGGGCACGGCAGGCGCATCGACCGCATCGTGCGTCCGCGCGAGACGGAGATAATGGAGCGGGAGATATTCGGCGAGGCCCTTTTCTCCGAGAAAACGCCGCCCTGGGTAAAGCTCATCAAGATGTACCTGGTCTATCAGAACGGCGAGGCCTGCGTGGCCTGCCCCATGACCTGCACCGAAGGCATGGTGGAGCTTTTGCGAAAATTCGCCGACACGCCCGAGCTTAAAAGTATTCTGGCCCACACGGCGGAGGGAATCGACGGTGAATATGCCATCGGGGCGCAGTATCTCTCCGAGATACAGGGCGGCTCGGACGTGCCGTCCAATGTGCTCGAGGCGGTCGAGGAGGGCGGCGCCTGGCGTCTGTACGGCACCAAGTTCTTCTGCTCGGCGACGCACGCGGACTACGCGGTGGTGACGGCGAAGCCGACGGGCTCGGAGAAGGTCGCGCTCTTCATTGTGCCATCATGGCTTCCCGGAGACAGGGAGCGCGAGCGGCGCAACGGCTACACGATCGACCGCATCAAGTGGAAGATGGGCACGAGCGAGCTCACCACCGCGGAGCTTAGCTTCGACGGCGCCCTTGCTTATCCCGTCGGTCCGCTCGAGCGCGGCGTGGCGAACGTGGTGGGGATCGTGCTCACCTGTTCACGGCTCACCGTCGGGCTCTCGGCCGCCGCGTTTATGACGCGCGCGGTGCGCGAGGCGAAGCAGTACGCCCGCTTCCGCACGGCCTTCGGCCTCACCATCGGCGACTTCCCGATGCTCGCCGGACAGATCGAAGCGATCGACCGGACGGCCAGACGCACCACCGCCGGCGCCTTCCGGCTCTATCGCGACTTTTTATCGCTGGAGGGGGGCCTGAAGGGGGGCCTTGTGGTCGACGAACCCGAAGCGCTCAAGCGCAAACGCTTCGCCGTACGCGAGCTTATCATGCTGCAAAAGATCACGGCCTCGTACGACGCGGTAGACGTTATCCGTACCGCCATGTCGGTCTTCGGCGGCCACGGCGTGATGGAGGACTTCTCGTGCCTGCCGCGCCTGTACCGCGACTCGGCCGTAAACGAGCTGTGGGAGGGGCCGCGCAACGTGCTCCTCACCCAGATGCACCGCGACTTCCAGCGCGCCTCGGAATGGTACCGGGCCGACGACTTCGTGCACGACGCCATCGGCGAGTACGATGAGGCGCTGCAGAAGGACCTTGCAGGCGAACTCGCCGACTGCGTGGCCCACCCGAACCTCTTTGCAATGGACGCGAAGACCGTGGAGATCTGCGAGCGCTGGGGGAGCCTCTGCCACCGGCTCTATCACGCCTACCAGGAGTGCGCGCTCAGGGAGGTGGAGACCGGCGCGGGAATCGCGGCAGGCTGAGCGTCTTCCCCCGGAGGGAGAGGACTTTTTGAGAGGGGAACTTCCGCAATTTTTCTTATACCGGGAGAAAACGCGCTTTGTTGAGGGCGACTTTTCTATATGTTCAATTAATTTTATACCTCGATGCCGGGGGTTTTTTGCCCGGGAAGGGCAGCTTCATTCAAGGAGAACACTTCCGAGAAGCAGGGATATGTCGCGGAACTATCGCTGTGAAGATGAGGCAATTCCCTTGATATTGAACATCCCATTCAAGATATATCTCCTTTATGTCAGCTTCGATAACCGCACCACGCTTAAGCACGAAGCTGTACTGCCGGTAGAGCATTCTTTTTTTACTGATAAATAAACCACTATAAATAACGCGGGCACATTTCACTACCGTAAATGATGATACAGGGCTGTGTATTCATGGCCGGGGTATGATCGCCGTTAGTCACCTTT
>JBFZEY010000449.1:0-3139 GCA_041306625.1 Spirochaetota bacterium
GAGGACAAATTCGTGGTTCATCGCGAAGATCACTGACCTCTCGGATCTTTACAAGGGCCATCTGACGGTGTCGGGCGGCTACAAGGTCGATCCGAAAGCCCTGCGCGTAATCATCGGGAAGTAGTAGCTACCAGAGTAAAGATCAGTCGGCGGCATCCGACGGTTCGCGGCATCGGCTTCAATCCGGAGTGATGCCGCGGGCTCAATGATGCCCATAAATGCCTTCCGGCCTCCACGCTCTTCTCAATCTAACGTGTGATGAATATATTAAATGGCGAGATTGCCACGCCCCGATACGGCCGGGGCTCGCGATGACAGCGTATTTCCAGAAATTTAATTTACACCTCATGCGCGCCGGCCTGCGCGAAAACCTATTGACATACAAAAGATCATCCGATTAGTGATACTATTTATTTGCTTTCCCGGAGCCAAAGGGGTCGTGTGCATTTTGACGATTCAGTTCCCGTGTCCGCTGGATGAAGGGGACATTGATAAAGGCTTCGTAAAATTAAAGGCGATCGCATTACAGTGCGTTCGTATTTTTATCATGGGGTGCGCCGTGCATTATATACGACTGAACGAAAAAATATCACCGAACGTCGGGAAAATGATCGTGGACGCGCCCGACGTGGCAAGGTACCGCCGGCCGGGCCAGTTTATCATGCTCCGGATCGATGAATACGGCGAGCGAATACCGCTCACCATCGCCGACGTGGACATGGCGCAGGGAACCATCACGCTCTATTACCAGATCGTCGGGAAGACGACGGAAAACATGGCGAGCCTGAAGGCGGGCGACCACCTGAAAGATATCGCCGGTCCGCTGGGACATCCGACGGAGATTAAAAAATTCGGCACCGCGGTCTGTGTCGGCGGGGGGATCGGGGTCGCGCCGATTTTCCCGATAGCCGCCGCGCTGCACCGCGAGGGAAACAAGGTGATCGGCGTGATCGGCGCGCGAACGAGGGATCTGCTCATCCTCGAAAAGGAGATGGCAGAGGTGAGCGAGCGGCTGATCGTCTGCACCGACGACGGCAGCCACGGCCGCAAAGCATTCGTGACCGAGGCGCTCGGCGAGATCATGGCTGCGGAGAAGGTTGACATCGTGGTCGCCATCGGCCCCGTACCAATGATGAGGGCGGTGAGCGAGCTCACAAGGCCCTCGGGGATTAAGACCCTCGTAAGCCTGAACTCAGTGATGGTGGACGGCACCGGGATGTGCGGCGGATGCCGCGTGACGGTGAACGGGGAGAAGCGCTTTACCTGCGTCGATGGCCCGGAGTTCGACGGGCACCAGGTTAATTTCGAGGAGCTTATGATGCGGCTCAATACATATAAGGATGAGGAAGCCGTTTCGATGCGGGAGCACAAATGCAGGCTGGCGGAGGTGGGTCATGAAGGATAAGGTACCCCGCCAGTCCATGCCCGAGCAGCCGCCCGCAGAGCGGGTACGGAATTATAAAGAGGTGCCGCTGGGGTACTCCGATGAGACCGCGCGCCTGGAGGCATCGCGCTGCCTTCAGTGCAAGCGGCCGACCTGTGTGGACGGTTGCCCGGTGCGCGTCGATATTCCGGGCTTTATAAAGGCGATACGCGATGGTGATTTTCTCAGCTCCATCCGCGTTATTAAAATGACCAATTCCCTGCCGGCCGTATGCGGACGGGTCTGCCCGCAGGAGGAGCAGTGCGAGAAGCTCTGCGTACTCACCAAAAAGGGTGAGTCGGTCGCGATAGGTAAGCTCGAGCGCTTCGCCGCGGATTACGAACGCGAGCGCGAACAGCTCGAAATACGGGCCGCGGCGGACAGGAAGGAAGGCCGTATCGCCATCGTCGGCTCGGGGCCCGCGGGACTTACGGCGGCCGGCGAACTCGCCAAGATGGGCTACCGCGTGACGGTCTTCGAGGCCTTCCACAGCGCCGGCGGCGTTCTGGTGTACGGCATTCCGGAGTTCCGCCTGCCCAAGGCTATCGTGCAGTACGAGATCGACGCGCTCGCGAAACTCGGCGTGGAGATCGTGCTGAACCGTGTGGTGGGTTCGGCGGGAACGGTCAATGACCTGATGTCGGAAGGCTTCAATGCGGTGTTCGTCGGTACGGGAGCGGGGCTTCCGCTCTTTCTCGAGATTCCGGGAGAAAATCTGCAGGGGGTCTACTCGGCGAACGAGTACCTCACGCGGGCAAACCTCATGAAGGCATACAAATTCCCCGAATACGATACGCCCATCGCGCGCGGCGATTCGATCGCCGTGGTCGGCGGTGGCAACGTCGCGATGGACTCGGCGCGCATGGCGCTGCGCCTGGGCAGTAAAAAGGTGCACCTCATCTACCGCCGCTCCAGGGCCGAGATGCCCGCGCGCGTCGAGGAGGTGCATCACGCGGAGGAAGAGGGGGTGCTGTTCCAGCTGCTCACCAATCCTGTGCGCTTCATCGGAGATGAAAAAGGAAGACTGAAGGCGGTGGAGTGTGTCCGCATGGAACTCGGCGAACCGGACGATTCGGGACGACGCCGGCCCGTCGTGATGAAGGGTTCGGAATTCACTATTGATGTTGACGTGGCGATCGTCGCAATTGGAAACGGCCCCAATCCGCTTATACCCCGGACCACGCCCGGCCTTTCGGTCAACAAGTGGGGTAACATCATCGCCGACGATGAGAGCATGAAGACGAGCAGAAAAGGCGTGTTCGCCGGCGGGGACATAGTCACCGGCGCGGCGACGGTCATACTCGCAATGGGAGCCGGACGAAAGGCCGCAATGGCCATAGACACATATCTTCAGACCGGAGAATGGTAATGGAAAATAAGATCAGGACCATCGCAGTACTGCAGCTAATCATGGCGCTGGGACTCATCCTTTTCTGGGTGGGCTTCTTCACCGTCGGTATGGCGCCGGAGAACCCTCCGCCCTGCTACTTCGCCTACGAACACGCGTTTCCCGTGCCCGACATCATCATGGCGCTCGCGCTCCTAGTGTCTTCGGTAATGCTTTTTAAACGGAATCCGCTGGGCAAGGCGATTTCCCTGGTATGCGCTGGATCGCTTTTCTTCCTCGGCGTGCTCGACATGTGCTTCAACTACCAGAACGGCGTATATGCCGCCTCGACCATTGACTTGGTTTCCAACCTCTTCATCAATATCGCC
>JBFZEY010000450.1:0-2535 GCA_041306625.1 Spirochaetota bacterium
CTGAGCGGCAACAGCTTCGTGTACATGGACTGGAAACCATCATCGAAGCTGATGGCGACGGTCCTGCCGCCGGGGCGGGGTGGGGTGCTCAACCTGTCAATAAAATCCGGAAGGTCTATCACCCTGATTCCCGCGTTTTTTAAAAGGGCGAAATGACTCCTCAGAATTTCAAGATCAAGGGAGAAGGGGCCCTTCCCGTCGATATTATGGTACAATAGAATGGGGACCGAGTTGAGACGGCCTGTTTCTTCGTCCGGCATGAGCTCCCACCGCGTGTCGTCCTGCACCGGAGGCTTGAATGCCGCGTCGCGCCAGAAAAGAAGCAGATAGACGGCCGCTCCGGTAATCAGGAAAATTGCGGCAAGCACGGGGATGTTGTTTTTATAAACCTGTCTCACTGGTGTTTCAGGGCGCTGGCATTTGAATGTTCCTGTATTACTATCGTACGAAGCCGGTGAAATCAATCCTAAAATACCTCCCGCCTCCAATAAAGAATTCTTGACAGGCGCTGATCGGTAGGGTAGGCCAACTCCAGAGATCAGACCGGGGAGATTTTATTAAAATGGTTAAATTCACAAAGATGCACGGGATCGGCAACGATTACATATACATCGACGCAAGGAGTGCCGCGGTGCGTCATCCAGAAAAGCTCGCGGTGGCCATGAGCGACCGGCATTTCGGAGTTGGATCGGACGGGCTTATCCTCATTCTTAAATCGGATTCGGCCGATTTCAGGATGCGCATGTTCAATGCGGACGGCAGCGAGGCGGAAATGTGCGGCAACGGCATACGCTGTTTCGCGAAATATGTATACGATCACGGATTGTTAAAAAACAAGCGGATTTCGGTCGAGACGCCCGCCGGCGTGAAGCACCTGGACATGCAGGTCAAAAATAAAAAGGTCGAAACCGTCCGTGTCGACATGGGGGAGCCTATCCTTCAGCGCGAGCGCATACCGATGGCCGGGAGCCCCGGCATGGTCATCGGCGAAGCCCTTTCGCTCGAAGACGGGGTGCGGTTCGAGATAACCGCCGTGTCGATGGGCAACCCGCATGCCGTGATTTACGTTGAGGACGTTAAAAATTTCCCCGTCGGGAAATACGGGACGATGATCGAGAACCACCATCTCTTCCCCAACCGCACCAAAGTGGAATTTGTGCAGATACTCAACGAGGAAGAAATAATCCAGCGGACATGGGAGCGCGGGTCGGGTGAAACGCTTGCGTGCGGCACGGGGGCCTCGGCGGTGACGGTCGCCGGGGTGTTGACGCGGCGTACGGCGCGGTCGATACTCGTTCATCTTAATGGAGGAGACCTGCGAACCGAATGGAAGGAGGACGACAACCACGTTTTCCTCACCGGGCCCGCGGTCGAAGTTTTTCAGGGGAACTGGCCCGAGTAGCCTAGTTAACGGTTCCGGCGACCTCCCACAGCCGTTTGAGGGGCACGCCCTTTTCGAGCAGCACAACGCGTTTAATGGACGGAATGTTCTCCGTGATGCTTTTCTCGAGCGCCGTGCGGAAATTTTCTTCCGAGCCGGGAATTACGGTGGCGTTGTCCCTGAGCACCGCGAGTCCGGCGTCGATGTAACAGGTATCTCCCCTTAGCCAGACCGTTCGGACATACGTATCCACGGGTACCGCTCCGGAAGTGTTCTCATAAATTGACCCTTTCGCCACCATCCTGAAAAGAAGTCCCGCGAAACGGTCCTTGTCCTCGGGCACATCGATTCTTCGCGTTTCTTTCAGGTGGCTTTTGCCGTCGTTTGCCGGAATATAAATGGAACAGCGCTCCCGTAAATCGAGCTTGGGCAGTGCGGGAAAGATGTCGAACAGGTTTTTATCGGCGTGGTAACAGAAAACCATGTAATCGAAGATGAGCAACAGCGAAATGGAAAGCACCAGGAAACGGTTTTTCCTCAACGGATCGCCGTCAAGGGTGCGCTTGAATGCCATCGCCCGGTCGAACGAGACGGCGGTGAAAGCACGTATTGTCGATATGTGCGTTTTTATGCGATCCTTTAGTTTGTTCATGCCGCGGAGTCCGGACCCGTTTGATAGTGGAGGCAGGGTAGATGCCTCGGCCCGGCAATGTCACTAATTTTTTATCATCCGGTTATATTTTTTTATGAAAGAAACAAGTCCCTCTCCGATCCCACGCGCCATCTTCTCCTGATAGACCGCCTTTGTCAACTGTTGCGCCTCGCGCGAGTTGGTGATATACCCGATCTCCGCCAGCGCGGCCGGCATCAGCGAGCCGCGCAGAACGAAAAAATCGGCCTTTCGCACACCGCGCGACTTGAATTCGGTTATCCTGCTGTCTATGCCCGACTGAATGCATTCTGCGAGAAGGGCACTCTCTCTCTGGATCTGGGCGGTCAGCATGAACGCCTCAATGTGTTCGATATCGTCATAGCTTTTCCGATGCGACTTTTCTTCCAGTACCACTACATTGTTTTCGAGCGCGGCCGTGGCGCGAGCCTCATCGTTGGATGGATTCTGAGACAGGTAATAGGTTTCGAAACCTGAAATTCGC
>JBFZEY010000451.1:0-3676 GCA_041306625.1 Spirochaetota bacterium
ATGAGCCGTATGGCCATAAGCGCCGTCGCGTCGCTCAGCGGATTTTTGGCCATGCAGTAATACGCTTCGCATGCGTGTGTGAGCGCGTCCATGGCCGTGGGCGCCGTAAGGAAGGGCGGCAGCGTCTTCGTCATGCGCGAGTCGAGGAGCGCTATGTCGGGAAGTAGAAAATATGACATGAATGCAATCTTAATTTTTTTCTGATGATTGGCGATGATCGCGGCAATCGTTACTTCGGAACCGGTTCCGGATGTAGTCGGTATCGCTATCATCGGTTTGAGTTTCCGTTTGACCGCTCCCGCGCCCTCGTAATCGAGGATATTGGCCCCGCCGAGCGAAACCAGTATGTTAACGCCCTTGGCCGTGTCGAGCACCGATCCTCCGCCCACGGCGATGATCGAATCGCACTTTTTGGCGCGATAAAGCTTCGCCGCCGCGTTGACGATCGTGTACTCTGAATCGGGCGGCACCTCGTCGTAGACCGCGCCGACCCTGGCTTTCGATCCCTTCATCGCGCCGCTCACCAGTTTGATGAGACCGGCCCCCGAAACTCCCCTGTCGGTGATGATCATCGGTCTCGCCACCCCGAGGGACGATAACATGGACGGTATCCTGTCGAGCGCCCTGTGACCGGCGACCGTTTTTACCCTTGCGCAAAATTCATAATAATCTGGAAGAAACATGGCGGACTCCTTTTAGTTCAATTTTTCCGTATCTGCGAAACGCTCAGAAACCCAGCAGCGCGCGCGTATAGATCACTATTCTGCCGACGTGCTTGCGTACCGGCGAGAGCTCGGACCATTTCGGATATCGTTTCACCGCAAGGGCGGCGATCAGCTTTGGAAGCAGATACACCTCCACCAGGTCCAGCACCCGGACCACGGCCAGCGCGTCGATGAGGTCCCCGTTCACCACAAAGCGGTTTCGCGCAAAGGCTACCGCGGTTGATTCCTGGAAAGTGAAGACGAGAATCGCCGACTCGACATTCTTTATGCTCATCTTAAGGGGGATCTTTTTACCCTCGGGGTTCCACCCCATATATTTGGCCCTGCCCTTCGCGTCGCGTCCCACTATCATCCAGGGACCGTACGGATGCACTCCGAGCGCGAACGCGAATCCATCCTTTAAATTCTTAAATTCCTTTTTGACTGTTTCATCCACCCTGCACGCCGCCTGTATCGCCCTGCCGACGACAAAGAGCATGACCGCGATATAGATGCGCTTGATCGTCTTTCTTCCCGGTTTTATCTCAGGATAGTTGTCATAGTTCATGATATGCTCCGCTTTTAATAGATTTGACGCACGGCTCACTTGCCGTTCCATGCCCGGCCGATTACCGCCATGCACTCCTTTGCCGAAAGCTTCGACGGGCTCGCCTTGACCGCTTCGCGCACCGCCTCGTTCAGTCGCTCCTGTGTCACCCCGATCTCTTTAAGGCTTCCCGGCATCATGCCGCCGAGATCGGCGAACATACCGTCGATCGCACCGAGGGCGGCCTTTGCGCGGCCCGATGCGGGGGCGGCCGAGAACATCCCCGGGCCGGCAAGAGCAAGGCACAGCTCCTCGCGTATGCCCTTTTTCTCCGCCATACGGGTCTTCAGGAGGGCCCGGACCAAAAGTGCCATGCATATCCCCGCGTTGATGCCCGTGCCGTCGGCAAGCGCTTCGGCGAGATAGTGCGCCATTCCCGCCGGCGCGTTCGAGAAGGCTATTGCCGCGAGAGCGGCTGCATTGGCGACGGCGACCGAGCTCTTTTTGTCCGATGGCTTTTTCACCGCCGCCGGCAGTTGTTCACACAACAGGCGCAGGGACGCGTACGCATACGCGTCGATCATTGGATTCGCCGATACCGATATGGCCGCCTCAACCGCATGGGCGAGCGCGGTGAGCCCGGAATACAGCGTGGGTCCCGTTTCGGCGGTCGAGGTCATACGGTGATCGATCACCACCACATCCGGGGAAAGAAAATGAGAGATACATGCCGCGCCGTCGATATATGCCCTGTTCGCCGCTTCGTTGCCCGAAACCAGCGCAACCGGCACCAGCACCATGGGTTTCAACTCGCGGGAGATCTTTCCCTCGCCGGAGAGCCCGAGTGCGGGTTTTTTTTCAGCCACTTCCATGTTAACGCACTTTGCGACGTCAACGAGCGCCCCGCCGCCTATCGCGATGATCGAATCGCATTTACGCGCCCTGAACAGCCCGGCGAGCTCACTCGCTATACCGGAGGTCGACCCTGCGATTGCGCCGTCGTACAGCGCCCCTATCACCAGGCTCGAATCGTACAGCGCCTTCGTAATCGTATCGGCCAGCCCGCGGGAACCGGGTCCCCCCTGGACGAGTATAAGGGGCCGCCCCGCGCCGTAGCCCTCCAGCTCCAGGGGAATCTGCTCAAGAGCCCTTTTCCCCGAAATCATCTTGGGCCGGCCTAAAAACTCATAATAATTGGGTGATTGCATGACACGCTCCCTGTAGTGTAATGGTTGCTGCTGTATCCCACCATATATATTTGTAGTAGTACAATCGCCACGTGCGTCATTTATATTAATAAACGCCACCCGCTCATGCGTTTTAATACATGATTTACTGTAGTATGTCAATCATCATTCTTGAAATATGCGGCCTCCTTCCGGGGGTAGCGGAGCCCGCCGACGCCTCCCCGTCGCTCTCGAATGCTGATATCTGGTTGACGCGGCCACAACGATCGGCGATCATTCATCCGGACCGTCATCTTCGCCGGCGGCCCGCATCGACACCACCGGACAGCGAGGAAGGACATGAAATCACTCACCGAGCATCTCGTCTTTACAACAAAGAAGAAAAGGGAGTATGTCAATATCACCCTGAAGATCATAGATCTGGTAAAGAAGAGCGGCGTACAGGAGGGACTCTGCCTGGTTAACGCGATGCATATCACCGCCTCGGTCTTCATCAACGACAATGAAAGCGGGCTTATCCAGGACTTCGACGATTTCCTCGAGGGCCTCGCCCCCCACGAGCCGACGAACCGGTACCGCCACAACCGCACCGGCGAGGACAACGGCGACGCGCACATAAAGCGCACCATCATGGGGCGCGAAGTGGTGATCGCGATTACGAAAGGAAACCTGGACTTCGGGCCGTGGGAGCAGGTCTTCTACGGCGAGTTCGACGGACAGCGCCCCAAGCGCGTCATGGTCAAGATCATCGGTGAATGACGTGCGCCTGGTCGACGTACACTGCCATCTCGAGAGCGATGTGTTCGGCGGCAGGCTGGACTCCCTCGTCTCCGCGGCGAAAGAAGCCGGAATCGTGAAGCTCATCACCTCGTCGATCGTACCGGAGGAATGGGCCCTTTCTGAATCCATTGCCCGCCGCTACGACGAAGTCGAGTTCGCCCTGGGCATTCATCCCTGGTACGGGAAGGAGGGTGACGAGGAGCGTATCGCCGAACTCGCACACGCCCCCGGGCGGGGCGCCGTCGCCATAGGCGAGATCGGGCTCGATAAAAAGACGCTCGCGGTGCCACTGGATCTGCAGAAACGGCTCTTCGAACGCCAGCTTGCCGTGGCCCGCGAGATCGATCTCCCGGTAATCGTCCACTGCCGCGGCGCCTTCGACGAGCTTCACGTCTTTTTAAAAAAGACCGGCCTGCCCGCGCGAGGGGGCGTTATCCATTCATATTCCGGAAGCGTCG
>JBFZEY010000452.1:0-3945 GCA_041306625.1 Spirochaetota bacterium
GCATGACCAAGGGCAATCTCTACCTTTACGCGCGGGACAAGCGCGAGCTGTACGAGAAGACCGTCGAGTACGCCATGCTCCGCTGGCAGGCCCGCGTCCGCGAGGCGGTGGCGCTTGAGCGCGACGCCCGGTCGATGTTCCTTACGATGTGCCGCAAGGCCGTCGAGTATCTGGCGATGGACGAGGATTTCCGCCGCGTACTGGTGCACGATCCCGAGATATTCCCGATGTTTCCCGTCAGGGACCCCTACGAGCGGATCAATAAAAACTCCATGGCCATGATCAGGTTTATTCTGGGAAAGGGCATGGCCGAAGGAAGCTTCAGAAAGGTGAACCCGCGCACGATGCCGAATGCGATATTTTCCATCTACAAGATGTTCATCATACGAATGTATATACGCCCGGAGGGGAAGGGGATGAGAAAGGCCTTTGATGAGACCCTCGACCTGTTGACGCGGGGCCTGTTCAGGGACTGATACTATATACTCAGGGAGGCGAAAAATGGCACAGACGGTTAAATACTTGAGTCCCGAATGGCGGGACGAGGCCGAAAAGCGGCTGAAAAGCGAGCTCAGCCCCGAAAAAATGAATAACATCAACTCTTCCATGTCCAATATCTACCAGAATTGCCCGGACGGGAAGACCCGCTACCTGTTTTTCAAGTTCGTGGACGGAAATTTCGCGGAGCTTTCTATAGGTGATGGCGAACCGCCGGCGGCGGAATTCCGAATCAGCGGTGACTACGAGGTTTTCGCGAAGATTTCGCGCGCGGAGCTCGGCTCGCAGAAGGCGCTGATGACCGGCAAGCTCAAGCTCAAGGGAAATATGATCAAGGCGCTCAAACTCGCATCGATCGCGGACAGGCTCAACAAGGTACTGTCGAAGATTCCCGCCGAGTACTGAGCGCGTGTCAAAAGGTTTCGGATCACACATTTGGAGAGGTGAACAGCATGACATCACGTATGGAAAACAAGGGCCCGTATTTCATAGACTTTCCGGCCAGGATAAAGAGCATACAGGCCGAGATGGCGAGGCAGAAGATCGACGTGTATCTCGGTTCGCGCCTTCGCACGCTTTCGTGGACGCTCGACGCGTTCTGCCCGTGGCGGAGCTTCGTGGTGATACCCGCGGAGGGGATGCCCGCGGCGTTCAGCTTCGTCATCGACGCCGCGCGCATCGCCGACGAAACCTGGATCGATGAGGATCGCGTCTATGGTTTCGTGCCGATGGGCGGACAGGACCAGATAGAACTCATAAGCGACTTCATTAAAGACCAGTTGAAGGGAGGGAAGGGCCGCGTCGGCATTGAGAGCGGGATGTCCAACTATCTGCCCGAAGGCTGGCTCACGCACTACGAGTTTCAGCGTTATTCGGAAGCGCTCGATGGCTGCGAGCTCGTGAATGCGCATTCGATAGTTGACGCGCTCTCGATCGTCAAGGACCAGGGCACCATCAACCGTTTCCGGGAGGCCTCGCGCATCGTGGACATGGGACACAAGGCGGTCTTTGAGGCGATAAAAGACGGGGGGTGGAAGGGCATGACCGAAACGGAGATCGCCGGGCTCGCCGCGCTCGCCATGCGGCGCGAGGGGAGCGAGTGGGAATGGAGTTTCACCGGCGGCAACGAGATCGCCGCGGGGTACCGTACGGGCCTTGCCGGCGGCGCCTGTACGCCCGCCACGCGTAAAAAACTCGCCGCGGGCGAACCGCTCATGGTCGACATCCACGCCATGTTCATGCTGGGCCTCGGTGATCACTCGCACAATTACCTGGTCGCGCCTGCCACCGACCGGCAGCACTGGCACGCGAAAAATTTCGTGGACATCGTCGCGCTCACCCTCAAGACCTACCGGGCCGGTATTACGCCGTCGACCCTTGCCGACCGGATGATGGCCTTCGCCGAGGAGCGCGGCTTCTCCGACTACATGGTGCCCGGCTTTGAGCACGGAATAGGCATGATGGGGGACGAGTGGCGGATCGGGCTCAACGACGGTCCCTTCCCGTACTGGACCAATCCCGATCACGTCTACCGTGAGAACGAGGTGCTGATCTGCGCCATGCAGTACGCCTGTCCGGAGGAGATCTTCGGTTTTCGCTACGAGATCCCGATTGTTATCATGAAAAACGGATGCGACGAGATGTCGAAATTCCCGCTGGGGATCGAGGAGATTCGCTGAAGGCGCGGATGGCGCGTGACGGCGCGGATACGTATCCGCGCTTTCATGCGTCTCATCGCGCCGGTTCTTTTTTGCTTGTTCCCTTGTGGTGATACATGCTGGCGTCCGCCTTCTGGATGAGGTCCCTGATCCTCTGAAAAGGACCGGAGGAGGTTCCGTAGGAGAAGCACACGTCCGGCCCGTCCGCCATCGTGAAGCCGGATAGCTTTTTCAACTCCCGCACGAAGCGTTTCTCGATTTTTTCCACCTGCTCGGACGGCGCGGGAACTATTGCGAGAAATTCGTCGCCGCCGATGCGGAAAAGCATGTCATTGTACCGCAGGCGCGATTTTATAATTCTTGAAACTTCCTTCAGCACCTCGTCTCCCCGGGGATGCCCGAAACCGTCGTTGATTTCCTTGAATTTATCCACGTCGACCATGACCACCACCACGGCCGGTTCGTTATCGTAGCGTCTGCGGCGCGGTAACGCCGTTTTCTCCGCTTCGGCGATGACCTGGTCCAGTTTCGCCCGGTTGAAGAGTCCCGTAAGCGGATCGGTAAGGCTGCGCTGAAGCGCCTGCTCATAGAGCGCCGCGTTCGCAAAAGCGATCGCCGCGTAATCGGCGATGGTCTGAAGGATGATGTGCTCCATCTCGGTGAAAAGTCCCCCCGTGGTGCGGTTGACCAGCTCGATGACGCCGTACAGGGTATCGCCCAAAACAATCGGTACCGCCATCACCGATTTTGTCTTGAATCCCGTGGCCCTGTCGACCCTGTCGCTGAACCGCCTGTCCCGCGAGGTGTCGGAAACGAAGATGGAGCGTTTCGTCCGCGCCACCGTGCCCGCTATCCCTTCGCCCATTCCCAGCCGGATGTTTTCGACGGCCTTCGTATCGATGCCCTTTACTATGACGAAGAAAAGCTCGTCGGTATTGGGGTCGAGCCGCATGAGGCTCCAGTTCGCCGCGTCGAAAAACAGGTGAATCTCTTCCATTATGGAGTCAAGTATCACGCCGAATTCGAGGGAGGAGGTAATGATCTTACCGATGCTCGAATAGAGCTTCTTTATATTAACGAGTTCTTCCATGGCTCTCCGTTTCAGATTCGAAAATCCCGCACGCCAGGTGGGATGGAAAGTATTGTAAGTGTGCCGCTTTTTTGCAATGATATTTCCGGATTATGGCTTTGAACACGGACGATGCGCCGTACATGCACCGCTTTTCCGCTTTCGGAGAGGGGGGGCCCGGGGCAAGAAAATACATCAACTCCGATTAGTTTGATTATAATTTCGCGGAACTACGCCGATAAGATAAACAGGGATTGGAATACCATGCATGGAGACATAATCAGCGTGGACAGGGGGAGCGGTATCATGAAAAAGTCGGCGATGTGCCTGGTGTGCGGCGCCTTTCTGGCGCTTGCGGGTATGCAGCTCAATGCCCAGGAGGCTCCGAAGGAGGCCGCGAACGAAGCATCGGGTAAGAGTCTTGGCGCCGTCGCGGACGATATAAAGTTCGAGAACGCCCTGCAGTTCTACTCCATGGGTGACTACCGCAAGGCCCTTCAGATGTTCAACGAGTATCTGGAGATTTATCTCACCGGGGCGCATCGCGGCGAGGCATTGCGTCATGTCGCTCTGATACACTTTGACCGGTTCGAGTACGAAAAGTCGGTCCGGGCCTATACCGCCATTCATGAGGAATCCAATAACACCGAGGAAGGCATAGAGGCATATTACAAAACGGGTATCTGCTATCAGAAGATGGGCTACGATACCAGGGCTCAG
>JBFZEY010000453.1:0-2763 GCA_041306625.1 Spirochaetota bacterium
CGCTCATCCTCGATCGAACGGTCATCACGCCCTCCTGCGGCACCGGCTCCATGGAGATCGCCGACGCGGAAAAGGTCTTCTCCATGCTCGGCGAGCTTTCGCGCGCGTTAAAATCGGCCCACGGCGCCTGAGGACTTCAGGACTCCGGCATGGCCTGTACCATCGCAATCACCGGCAAAGGCGGGACCGGGAAGACCACCATCGCGGGGCTCCTCGTCACGGGCCTGGTGGGGAACGGCCGAACGCCGGTCCTCGCCGTGGACGCCGACCCCAACTCGTGCCTGGACGGGGTGCTCGGCGTTACGGTACGATCCACGGTTGGGAGTGTAAGGGAGGAGGCGCGCGAGCGGTCGTCGACCGGGGCGCTCGCGGGCATGGCACGCACGGAGTGGCTGGAGCTGCGGATCGCCGAAAGCCTTGTGGAGGCCGACGGCTTCGACCTCATCGCGATGGGCCGCCCCGAGGGGCCCGGCTGCTACTGCTACGCCAACAACGTGCTCCGGGACGTGCTCGCGCGGCTCGCGGTAAATTACCCGTACACCGTCATCGACAACGAGGCGGGGCTTGAGAACCTCTCGCGCCGCATCGTGCGGAGCGTCGACCTGCTCGTACTGACGGGCGACCCCTCGAAGCGCGGCCTCGAGACCGTGCGGCGACTGTACGGCCTCGCCGTGGAGATGAAAATCTCGTATAAAAAACTTGCCATAATAATCAACCGGCTGCGGAATGATGCATCGATTCCGGATTTTGGAGCGCTGCGCGCGGCCGTTCCCGCGGACCACTTCCTGGCCCTGCCTGAGAATTCGGACATCGCCGGGCTTGCGGAGCGGGGGGCCGGTATCGGAACATTGCCCAGAACGAACGCGGTGGCGGCCATGGTGGATGGATTTATCGACAATGTTTTGAAATGACGCATCAGCGGGTCAGGGGCGGACGGCGATTCGCAAGCATTTTACGCACAGGCAGTGAACCATGCAGGAAGATAAACCCGTTAAAACCATAAAGACGCCCGCCGACCGGGCCTGCGACCCCGCCTCGATCGAGGCTATCGGCAAGGCCGCGCGCGACGGCGTGGGCCTCAGCTTCACGCGGATGGACGCGCAGGGCAAGGCCTGCGCCTTCGGCACTTCGGGCATCTGCTGCCGCATCTGCCACATGGGCCCGTGCCGCATCAGCGCGAAATCGCGCTTCGGCGTGTGCGGCGCGGACGCCGATACCATCGTGGCGCGCAATTTTCTGCGCGAGGTCGCCGGCGGCGCCGCCGCGCATTCGGACCACGGCCGCCATCTCGTGCTGCTTTTAAAAAAGGTCGCGGAGGGAAACGGAGGCGGCTATACACTGAAAGATGCGCGCGCGCTCGCGAAGGCGGCGCGCCTCTACGGTGTGGACTCCGACGGTAAAAGCGAATCCGAAATCGCGCGCGGGCTTTCGGAGGTGCTGCTTCGCGAGTTCACCGCGCAGGAAGAGACGCTCTCCACCCTGAAGCTCGCGCCGAAAAAGCGGCAGGGCCTGTGGGACAAAAGCGGCGCCTCGCCCGCCGGGATCGACCGCATGATCGTCGAGTCGATGCATCACACGCACATGGGCGTGGACCACGATTACCATAGCATCCTCACGCACGCATTCCGGACCTCGCTTTCGGACGGATGGGGCGGCTCGCGCGTGGCCGGTATCGTCTCCGACATACTCTTCGGCACGCCCTCGCCGGTGCGCTCCACGGCGAACCTGGGCGTGCTCGGCGAGCGCACGGTGAATGTGCTGGTGCACGGCCACGAGCCGGCGCTCTCGGAGATGCTCGCCGCGGCCGCGACCGACCCGGCGCTCGTCGCGCTCGCAAAAAGCACCGGTGCCGAGGGCATAACGCTCGCCGGCATCTGCTGCACCGCCAACGAGATCCTCATGCGCCACGGTATTCCGGTTGCCGGGAACTTCCTCCAGCAGGAGCTTGCCATCGTTACCGGTGCGGTCGAGATGATGATCATCGACGTGCAGTGCTGCATGCCCTCGCTCCCCGAGGTCGCCTCGGCCTACCACACCGAGATCGTCTCGACCAGCGATATCGCCAGGACCGTGGGCGCGCACCATATGGGATTTCACGCCGACAACGCCTACGAGAGCGCGACGGCACTGCTTCGCCGCGCAATCGGGAATTATAAACGACGCGATCCGGAGAAGGTCGCGATTCCCCGCTATGAGAAGCCGCTGGTCGCCGGCTTCAGCGTGGATGCCCTGAAGTACATGCTGGGCGGAAGCTTCCGCGCCTCGTTCAGGCCTCTCAACGACGCCATCATCCAGGGCCGCATAAAGGGGATCGCGGGCGTGGTGGGCTGCAACAACCCGAAGACGAAGCTCGACTGGTACACCAACAGGCTCACCGAGGAGCTCATCAAAAACGACGTGCTGGTGCTCAAGACCGGATGCGCGGCGATCGCCTCGGCCAAGGCCGGCATGCTCACGCCCGAGACGGCGCTCGAGAAGGCGGGCGCGGGGCTTCGCGAGGTATGCGAGGCGGTCGGCATGCCGCCGGTGCTGCACATGGGAAGCTGCGTCGACAACGCGCGACTCCTCGAGGCGGCGACCGAGGTGGTGCTTGAAGGAGGGCTCGGCGACGACCTCTCCGACGTTCCGGTCGTGGGCCTCGCGCCCGAGTGGATGTGCGAGATGGCGGTGTCCATAGGCTGTTATTTGGTCGCGTGGGGGATCGACGTTATCCTGGGCTACCCGTTTCATATATCGGGCTCGGAGAACGTCACGCGTTTCCTG
>JBFZEY010000454.1:0-3894 GCA_041306625.1 Spirochaetota bacterium
AGGACGAGCGCGCCCACGCCGCAGAAGAAGACGAAGTAGCCGTAACGGCTCACCACGATGCCGGAGGCGCCGTAGACGATGAGGATGGCGAGCATGGTGCCCAGGGTGAGGAGCGACTGACCGCGTCCGCGATTGGATTCGTTCGTGGCCTCGGCGAGGTAGGCGTTGTAGTTGGCATCGAAGGCCGTGGAACCGAAGAAGGTCATGAGGCAGTCGAGCGCGATGAGGAGCCAGGCGGCCAGAAGCGCGGGCCTGGCCCACTCGGCCATGGGCACCACGGTTATGGACACGCCCCAGACCAGGTAACCGTACAGGAGGAAGGGCCTGCGCCTGCCCAGGCGGTCGCCGAGCGCGCCCATCACGATGGAGGTGACGGTCGCAACGAGTGCCGAGGCGGCCACCATCAGCGAGACGTACAGCGGGTCGGGGAGTATTTTGTCGAACATGAAGAGGTTGAAAAACTGGTTCTCCACGGCCCAGGCAATCTGGCCGGCGAAGCCGAGAAGGAAAAGGGAAGCCCACGTTCGTTTCATGCGCGCTCTCCGGTTACTGCGGTCAATTAGAATGGGGCGGTATTCCAGCCGGGTCAATTAAAAAACGTCCCCGGTAAGGGTATCCGGCCGGCGGTTTTTCCCCGTATCCCGCCCGAACAGCTTCCGCCCGGGATAGTACCACACATGCGATCCGCCGGGGGGTGAATTAAAATCCGGACTTCCAACTGTCATCGCCGGAAACGCAGCGACGCGGCGATCCCGAAAGGCAAAAAGCCGAATATACCATAGTAAAGAAGAGATTGCCGCGCCCCGATACGGCCCGGGGCTCGCAATGACAGATTCCTTCATCAAAGCGGTCATCGCGAGGAGGCCGCAGGCCGACGTGGCGATCTCAACAGCCAATACGTCGATTCATGGAACTCGGTATGTAAAGAGATCGCCGCGCCCCGATACGGCACTGGGCTCGCAATGATGACGTGTTATTGCGTTTTACCCGGCAAATAATTCACACCAATCCGCCGCGGCGCGGCCCGCCAATAAAATTCTGGACATTTTCCGCGCCACGCAGTAAATGCCCAGTGTCATGAGGGGACAATGAGCGAATCCAGATACCGCATTGAAGTCTATTCCACAGTCAACGATCACCGGGGCGAGGTTTTAAAAACGAAACTCGCGCGCCTCGGCTACCGCGTTTCGGCCGTGACAACCACCGACAACTACCTGGTAAACGTGGACCTTTCGCGCGAGGAGGCCGAATCGGTCGGCGGGATGCTCGCCAATCCCGTCACCCAGGCATTCACCGTCAACGAGCCCTTCGCCCCCGCGCGCTTCCGCTATGCGCTTGAGGTCGGCTTTCTCCCCGGCGTCACCGACAACGTCGCGCACACCGTGCGCGAATCGATAGAAGATCTCTTAAAGCGCGCCCTGGACCCCGAGACCTCGGTCTTCACCTCCACGAGCTTTTTTCTCGACGGCGAGGTGGGGCGCGACGAGGTCGAGCGCATCGGCATGGAACTGTACAATCCGCTCATCCAGCGCATCAAGGTGCTCGATGTGGCCGAATATTCCTCGGCGGGCGGAATGGCTCGCGTGCTTCCGCTGGTGCATATCCATGAGAGGGCCGAGGTGGACGAGGTAAGCCTGGACCTCTCCGAAGGCGAGCTTCAGCGTCTTGGCAGGGAGGGTATTCCCGGCGCCGACGGAAGCAGGCGCGGACCGCTCGCCCTTGACATGCTTTCGCTCGAGGCGATCCGCCGCTATTTCAAGAATGATGAAAAACGCAATCCCACCGATATCGAGCTCGAATCGATCGCGCAGACATGGTCCGAGCACTGCAAGCATACCATTTTCGCCGCGCGCCTGGACGAGCTCGACGACGGCATATTCCGCCGCTTCATCCGCGAGGCCACCATGCGCGTGCGGCGCGAAAAGGGCGCGGACGATTTCTGCGTCTCCGTGTTCGAGGACAACTCCGGCGGCATAGAGTTCGACGACGAGTACGTGGTGTCGGACAAGGTCGAGACGCACAACAGCCCCAGCGCACTGGACCCCTTCGGCGGCGCCATCACCGGCATCGTGGGGGTAAACCGCGATACCATGGGCTTCGGCATGGCGGCCAGACCCATCGCGAACCGCTACGGCTTCTGCTTCGCCGATCCTTTTGACGATCGACCGCTCTACCGCGCGAAGGACAAGGCCTCCCGGCTCCTCTCGCCGCGTCGCATCATGGAAGGAGTTATCCACGGCGTCAACGTGGGTGGCAACTGCTCGGGCATCCCGACTCCGCAGGGTTTCGTCCATTTCGACGACCGCTACAAGGGGAAGCCCCTGGTGTTCGTGGGCACGGTCGGTCTGATACCCAAAAAGCTAAACGGCAAACCATCGACCGAGAAAAAAGCCATGCCGGGCGACTGCATCGTCATGGTGGGCGGGCGCGTAGGGCGCGACGGCATCCACGGAGCGACCTTCTCTTCCGAGGCGCTCAACTCGGGAAGCCCGGCCACGGCCGTGCAGATCGGCGACCCCATCACCCAGAAGAAGATGTCCGACGCCATCGTAAAAGAAGCGCGCGAAAAGGACCTGTATCATTCGATTACGGATAACGGAGCCGGGGGCCTTTCGTGCTCGGTCGCCGAGATGGCGAAGGAGGCCGGCGGCTTCGAGGTGGAGCTGGAGAAGGTGCCGCTTAAGTACCCGGGCCTTGCCCCGTGGCAGATCTGGGTGAGCGAATCGCAGGAGCGTATGACGCTCGCCGTGCCGCCTGAGAAATGCGACGAGTTCATCGCGCTCATGGAGAGCCGCGGCGTCGAGGCCACCGTCATCGGCCGCTTCACCGGCTCGCCGCGCGGCATCGTCACCTATCGAGCCAATAAGGTCTTCGACCTCGACATGGAATTTCTGCACAACGGCCTGCCGCGCAAGAACCTGAAAACGACGCCGCCGTTAAAAACCGCGATAATTCCCGATTTCCCCATGCCCGCCGACATGACCGGCGCGCTCCACGCGATGCTTTCGCGGCTCAATATGGCGAGCTTCGAGTTTATCTCAACGCAGTACGACCACGAGGTGCAGGCGAATTCGGCCGTCAAGCCGCTTCACGGCCGGGGCCGCGTCAACGCGCTCGCCTCGGTGATACGTCCGGTGCCGAATTCGAAAAAGGGGGTTGTGCTCTCGCAGGGGCTCTATCCCTCGTACAGCGAGATCGACCCCTACCGCATGGCCGCCTGCTCCATCGATACGGCGGTGCGTAACGCGGTGTCGGTCGGCGGAAGCCTTAAAAAGCTCGCGCTCCTGGACAACTTCTGCTGGTGCGATTCGGACAACCCGGAGCGGCTGTGGCAGCTTCGCGAGGCGGCCCAGGCCTGTTACGATTACGCGGTGGCCTACGGCACGCCGTACATCTCCGGCAAGGACAGCATGTACAATGATTTCCGTGGCTTCGACGAGAATTACGATCCGGAGAGCATTTCGGTGCCGCCGACGCTTTTAATATCATCCATAGGGATCGTCACCGACGTCACGCTGTGCCAGACCATGGACTTCAAGTTCGACGGCGATTATATCTACGTCCTCGGACTCACGAACGACGAAACCGCGGGAAGCGAGTACGCGGCCATGACGGCCGAAGCTGACGGCCGGCGAAGCGCGCTCTACGGGAGCGAGGTTCCCTGCGTGGACGCCGCGGCGAACGCCCGGCTGTACCGGGCATTCGATCGCGCGCTCGAGGAGGGGCTCGTGGTCTCGTCGGTGTCGGTGGAGCGCGGCGGACTCGGCATTGCAATGGCGCGCTCGGCAATGGCAGGTATGCTGGGGGTGAACGTGGACCTTGCGCTCGTGCCCGGCGGCGAGGCCCTACGGGAGGACGTCATTTTGTTTTCGGAATCGCAGGGACGCCTTCTTG
>JBFZEY010000455.1:0-3616 GCA_041306625.1 Spirochaetota bacterium
CCGATGAGCTTGTGTATGGCGGGATCACTTCGTCGTGGGCGAGCATTGATACCGTCGAGGACGCCGATAAAAAAGGCTATCGCCTGCCTTCCAGCAATGAATGGGAATTTGCGGCGCGCTATCGCGGCGGTGATTCGATAAATACCGTCGAAGGCTACTCGAATCCATCGTTCACGAAAGGCAATTCCGCCAGCGGGGCGACCACTTTCTATTTTGATTACGCCGATGGCGGCGGAGAGCCGGGTAAAAGCGCCAACGATAGCGTTGCGGTATATTATTCCTATTGGGATGGCGTAACATGGGTGGCGACCGGGGTAACGGGACTGGCCGTGGTTGCGAGCAAGGGGCCTTTCGGGGCCAACGAGCTCGGACTGTATGACATGAGCGGCAATGTGTGGGAATGGTGCTTCACGGCGGACGGGGTTAACCGTGTACAGCGTAACGGCAGCTGGAGCAGCAACTCGGTCGGCCTGCAGGTTGGCTCCATGCTCAGCGCCGGTCCGGGCTCACAGAACAGCGACATCGGTTTTCGTTTTTCAAGGACCCGGTAGGCGCCCGCGCAGTACGGCCCCCGTTTTGATGTGCGCTAACGGGTTGCCGTATGGTACGGAGACGCTCCATTGGAGCGAGGCTTCCTCGGTATCCGGGCGGATTCAAATCCGCCGTAGGCGGAGAAGAGCATGCCCATCACTATAAAAATATAATACAGTTTATGCTTCCCCCTTTCCAGGACGGCATCGGCATCATTGTCCGGAGTATGATGCGCCCCGACCGTAGTTCCGGCGGCGTACTGCCTGTTCCCATCCTGCCGGTCCGAACCCGTGGGTGTGGCCTCCGATTCTATACGGTCCGGTCCAGTTCCTCCACGATCGGAAGCATTTCGGCAAGCATCATGCTGACCTGTTGTGCGCTCAATGAAAATAATCGTGTTTTCAGTGTCGAGTTTCCCCGCCAGAGTGAGCACGAAACCTCCTGGCCGATGGACAGATTCCTTACTATTTTTCTGTTCTTTTCTATAAACTGAATCATGGCCTTTTGCAGTTCCGGAAGCCGGGCGTTCTTTTGACCTCCGTGGCCGAGGACCCGTCTGTCCTTGAAATAGTTATCGAGAAGCGGGCTTTCAAAATCAAACCGGGGATTGTCGTTCTTAGCGACGGGATAATCCGGCATGAGCCTGATGATGATTTTCTGTAAAGGATGGAACAGATAAAACAGGTCGAATTTTGATTCCGCTATCCCCTCGTGAACGGCGGAAAACCGGGGGTTGCCCGTGGTTTTGATGCCGATGGAGGTATGGAAATTATTGGGCTCGATACGGATCGCGTGATTGTTCCAGCGGCCGAAATATGAGCCGAAGTATTCGCCTTTCCTGTGGCGCAGTTTCAATTCCTTTGCCAGGAGCGGCAGCTCCTTTTTCGCCCTGTTCAGATTATTGTCGTCCCGTATCATCCGCCATATTTCCCGGATAAAGAGCTTGTAGACTATGACCAGACTGAATACGGCGAGCGGTATTTTTATAAACAGTTCTTCCAGGGCTTCCTCCTCGGCTGATGTACAGGGTCATACAATATGGTTAATGGCGGGCGTTTGTCAATAATTGACGGTTACTATTTTACGGGAACGCGCCGTTCGGTGATGCGGGATCCGTACATTTAGGATGGTGTGTGATCTCCGGATGAACGCTGCGGATGAGAGGGATCGGCACCGGGCGGCCTCCGGTGGTGCTATTCGCCGGCTTCGGATTTCAGAACGCGCCCCCTGGGGCATATATAGACACATTTGCCGCACAGGCTGATCGCCCGGTTTAACCGTTCTTTCGAAACGAGTCTGCAGTAATCGCGGCATTTAAAGGGGTCGAAAAACCGGTTCCGGTGTATGCCGGTGTTCCACGGCTCGCCGGTTGCCGCGCCGGCCGGGCAGGCGTCGACGCAGAGCGAGCACGATCCGCACCGGCTCTCGTCGATGGGCGCGTCGGGCGGTTCCAGCGGCAGGTCGGTGAGGATGGAGGCCAGGCGCACCCGGGGTCCGAATCGTCGGGAGACCAAAAGGTCGGTCTTTCCGATCCAGCCCAGGCCGGAGCGGGTGGCGATCATTTTGTGCGAGATGTCATAGGTCAATGTTCCGGTATAGTTTTCGCTCAGTTCGTGCTCCTCGAGCGTGGCCTGCACCGGAACGACCGTGTGCGCGCCGTCTCTCATTTCGGCGGCGATGGACTGCACCAGAGCGTTCAGCTCCGCGTTGATGCGGTTGTAGTGCTCGAAGTACTCTTCCGTCGGGCCGTCGGCGATGTCGTCAATGACCGTGTCGTCGAGTTTGCGGATGATGGAGATTCCGCGCGTGCAGGCGGCGTATTTTTCCGGAAGCAGGCCGGTCAGATCGCCGAAGCCCCAGTTGTACACGGACGGGTCGAGTCGCTGCTCGAGGAGGCGGTGTATAACCTGTTTCATTGAATCCTTCCAGAGGTGAAAAATCTACCGGTCCTGAATCATCACGCGAGGGCCGTTTGGCAGCAGTCGGGGCCTGCTCCCGGAATCGATGGACGGAACGAACACCTCCGTTCCGCCCGGCCTGCCGTCTTTTCCTGTGATTTCACGCCGGCGCCGAAAAGCATATCGATATGTAAACCGGTCTTCTTCATTCTGCTTATTTCCAGTATTACCCGATACCGTACGACAGCATTCTCGCGATTTTCCCTATGTGTCCCATATGCCCGTACCTTCCCAGCTTTGAGGTGAGGTGCCCAAATTTCCGGTACCCCAGGTTGAACAAAAAATATGGAATCCACTGGCTTTTCGCCTCAGGCCTCCTTTTAAGGATGCTCTTGACCGAGTAAAATTCCCTGTATATGTAAAGATATCCTTTCAACAGCTCTTCGGCGGTCATGTTCTTCGGTGTGAATACGACTTTGGAGGTATTGTAATTACGCAGGTTCCGGTCGATTATTCTTCCTTCCATTTTCAGCCTGTCGTGGAGTTTCGTACCCGGATACGGAGTAAGAATGTGGCCTGTCATTGTTTCAATACGGTTGCGTACCAGCCAGTCGAGCGTGTTGTCGAATACGTCCGGGTGGTCGTTGTCAAACCCGAAGGCCATGCTGGCGTTGATCATTATGCCCCTGCCGTGTATTTCCCGTATCGTGTTGTCATACTCGTGCACCTTGTTCTGGGTTTTGCGCACGCTGAAAAGTGATTCCGTATTTATTGATTCAAATCCTATGTACAGGCTCCGGCATCCGGTTTCCTTCATTGCATCCAGGAGCCGCAGGTCTTTTCCTATATCCGCCGAAACCGCCGCATGCCAGCTAAGCCCGAGCGCGCGGATTCTGTCAAGAAAATCGATCAGCCATCGCCTGTCCCCGATAAAGTTGTCATCGACAAATAGAACATGATTCGTGCCGAGCCTGTCGATCTCGTCGAGTATCGCGCGTACAGGCCGTCTTCGATATTTTTTTTGCATGTATTTGCAGCTATTGTAACAGAACTCGCACGAGTAGGGACAACCCCTGCTGGTCGTAATGACGTTGGTGTACAGGTATCGGTTCTTTTCGATCAATTCCCATTTTGGGCGGGGAATCATTTCGACGGGATATTCATAATCGCAACTATACCGTTTTTTA
>JBFZEY010000456.1:0-3273 GCA_041306625.1 Spirochaetota bacterium
CGCTCAACCGGGCGCGTACCTTCGCCGAGTTCCGCTCGGCGCTCGGCATGGTGCGCGGGGCGAGCGTCCATTTAGGTTACGCCGACGTCGACGGTAACATCGGCTACCAGTACGTGTCGACCCTGCCGGTGCGCAAAGGCGGTGAGAACCCGGTGGCCATGCCGGGGGAGAGGGGCGCCCACGACTGGACGGGCTTTCTCCCTTACGAGCGGCACCCGTACGAATACAATCCGAAGAAGGGGTACGTCGCCTCATTTAACCAGATGCCGGAGACCGCGCCCTTCTACGGCACGGCCTTCTTCCTCTTCGAGCGCGGCTACCGCTTCGAGGAGATGGCGCGCGCGAAAAAGCGCTTCACGGTGGATGAGATCAGGGCAATGCAGAACGACACCGGCTCGCACCTTGCGAAGCGCTTTGTACCGCTCATCGCCGCCGCCTGCGTAAAGGACTCCTCCCTCGCGCCGTATGCGAAGCGCCTCGCGGAGTGGGACCGGTTTGTAAGCACCGAAAGCGCTGAGGCCACACTCTTCAACGCCTTCATCACGAAGCTCATCGGCAATACCTTCACCGACGAGCTCGGCGCGAAGATCGTCGATGAGTTTTTCAAGGACCTGTTTGTCTCCATTCCCGTGCAGTGGATGATACGCTATATCGACAAGCCGGACGGTGGCTTCTGGGACGATATATCGACAAAGGACGCGCGCGAGACGCGCGACGACATGATCGTTAAAAGCATGAAAGACGCCATCGCCCAGGTGACCGAAAAGTTCGGGAAGAATGAAAAGAAGTGGGCATGGGGGCGAGTCCATACAATGCTGATAAAGCACCCCCTGGGCACCGTGCTGCCCTTTCTGAACCTGGGGCCGTATTCATACGCGGGTGATGATTTCACGATCCACGCGGGCTGGTGGGACCGTTACAATCCCTTCGAGATGAAAAGCGGCGCGGCCATCCGTCTCGTCGTTGACATGGCGGACCTGTCCACCATGACGGTGATGAGCCCGCCGGGGCAGTCCGGCCATTACCTGAGCCCGTACTACGGCGATCTGGCCGAAACCTGGGCGAGGGGCGGGCAGGTAAGCGCGCACTATACGTCGGCGGAGAAGCTCGACAGGGTGCTCTCGCTCGCGCCGGCGAAGCCTTAGGGCCCGGGGAAGTGTCGGGACTGATCCCGGGTGAGCATATAAAGGTGATGAGGTTTCCGCCAGTCGGCCGTCGGCGGTATTCAGCGGGAATCCGCGCCGTGGCAGGAAGGAATCATAATGGCACGAACGGAACCGTTTGAACGGCACACCGCCCACTATGACGACTGGTTCGAGCGAAACCGGTTCGTCTACGCGGCCGAATTGCGGGCCGTACGCTCGCTCATGCCGGAGGGAAAACGCGGCTTGGAGATAGGAGTGGGTACCGGCAGGTTCGCCGCGCCCCTGGGTGTCGACCTGGGCATCGAGCCCAGTGCGTCGATGGGGGCGCTCGCCCGAGGGCGGGGCATACGGCTGGTGGCGGCGGTCGCCGAGCACCTCCCCTTCAGAGATTCGTCGTTCGGCCTTGTCCTCATGGTAACCACGGTCTGTTTCCTCGACGATATCGACAGGGCGTTCAGGGAAGCCTTCCGGGTGATGTCGGACGGGGGTTCGCTCCTGGTCGGGTTTGTGGACCGGAACAGCACTCTGGGTCGGGTGTACCTCGAGCACCAGCATGAAAACGTGTTTTACCGTGACGCGACCTTTTATTCCGTTGAGGAGGTGCTCGCCTCCATGGTCGCGGCGGGTTTTCATTCGTTCGAATTCAGTCAGACCGTTTTTAATGATTTATCGCGCATAACGGAAAACGAAGTCGTGGAGCCGGGGTATGGCCGCGGCTCGTTTGTCGTTGCGCGCGGCGAAAAAGGAGAGTGAGATGTCCAAGTTTTCACTTGCGGTGCTGCAAAAACATGTCTTTCCCTACGCCACGAGCCACGATGCGGATGTGCTGCTGGGCTCGGCGTTCGGCGAGGACGTGGCGCTTACACGGATCGGTGATGATATCCTCGCGTCGCATGTGGACCCCATCATAGGGGCCATCGACGCCATCGGCTGGCTCGCGGTGCACGTGGCGTGCAACGATATCGCCGCCGGTGGAATACGGCCCCGATGGATCCTCGTTCTGGTCGTCGTTCCAAACGAGAAGGACGAGGAATTGCTCGGTGAAATCATGAGGGATGTGGACCGCGCGGCCCGCGAGATCGGCGTTTCGGTCATCGGCGGGCACACCGGGTATTCGAGCGGCGTCAGCCGCCCGCTGGTCTCCGTTACGGCAATGGGCAACGCGCGAGGGAAACGCCCCGTGCATACGGGAGGAGCGAAACCGGGAGACCGTGTGCTGATTACCAAGGGAATCGCGCTGGAGGGGACGGCGATACTGGCCTCAGACTTCGAGGAGATCGCCCTGGCCCGCGGCATTTCAAAAGAAGACCTCGCCGCGGCACGGGATCTGGTTCTCGAGGTGAGCGTTATCCGCGAGGCAGAGGTCTTTGCGGACAATGGCGCCACGGCCATGCACGATGTGACGCGTGGCGGGCTGCTTGAAGCCCTTCTCGAGATGGCCCGCGCATCGGGGCTGGGCATGCGGATCGATACCGCGTGTCTGCCCCGGCGTCCAGTCGTGGAGCGCTTTGCCGGGGTGTTTGGTTTTGATCCGTTGAGAATGATCTCATCGGGTACCCTCGCGGCGACCGTACCGGCGGAGAGGGCGGATGCCGCGGGACGCGCCCTGGCGGAGCTTGGCATCATTTTCGCCGATATCGGCGTGGTCGAAAAGGGAGAGGGCGTGGTGGTCGACAGTCCCGGTGGTACGGAGCATTTTACGGAGATTACCTGCGAGGACGACGAGCTGGCGCGGATGTGGCGGCTATACCCGCGGTGAGACCAGCGCGGGTATGCGGAAACGCATGCGACGGGAGGATGCAATGAGAGTGGTGATCATCGGCGGCGACGCCGCGGGTATGAGCGCAGCGAGCCAGGTTAAACGGCTAAGGCCGCAGTACGAGGTCGTGGTTTTCGAGCGGGGCGAGTATATCTCCTATGCGGCCTGCGGTATTCCCTATTTCGTGTCGGGCGCGGTGGGGGCCATGGATGATCTGCTGGAGCTCTCGCCGGAGGAGGCGCGCGGCAAACGAAAGATCGATGTACGGCTAGGCCACACCGTGGTGGCGATTGATCCGCCCGCGCATACCGTTACGGTGGAAAGCGAGGGGAAGCGCCGCATCGAGCCGTATGACCGTCTCGTCATCGC
>JBFZEY010000457.1:0-4616 GCA_041306625.1 Spirochaetota bacterium
GAGCGTCAGCGTGCCTTTCGGGCGAATCTCCGCAAAAACCTGCCGTATATCAGGCATTTCGGCGGCCTTCAGCGCGTTGTAGGGCTTTTATCGGGCAGGCATGTCGTCGTTGTCGGCGCTGGACCCTCCCTCGACGAGGGGCTCCGGGCGCTGAAAAAATACGGCGACAGACGCGAACTCGCCGTAATCGCCGCGGATATGGCACTCCGGCCCCTGGTAAAACAAGGTATACGGCCCGCTTTTGTCATCTCATGCGAAGCCACCCCGACCGGTTTTTTCGACGGCATCGAGACCGCCTCGATGCATCTTCTGGCTTTCAGTTGCATGGCGCACAGCACACTTCGGGCCTGGAGGGGCGATGTTTCTTTTTATAACTGGATGCTGCGCGGCGAGCTCTACGATGAGCTCTGGAGGGATGCGGGTGAGGATCTGGGATTCGTAGCCACCGGGAGTATAGTGACGACGCAGGCGGTGTCGCTCGCACTGGGGTGTCCCGTCGGCACTCTTGCCATGGCGGGGAATGATCTTGCCTTTTACCGCTCCTTCTATCTGCGGGGAACACTGCGCCACGCGCGGTATGTCGAGGCCTGTGACAGGTTCGCCGCACCGGAGACCCTTGAATTCACCGCCATTCGACGCGCACGCGAATATGTGATCGACCGAAACGGCAGGACCTATTTCACCAACGGCCAGTTCCTCGCGGCGAAGATGTGGCTTGAGGACTTATTGCCCCGGCAGAGCCTGCCGATAATTGATAGTAGTGAGCCAGGCTGTTCGGAAAGGGCGGTCCGGAAAGCCCGTCTCGAGGAGCACCTGAGACTTCTCGACAGAAGGCGGAGGAGATGAAATGATACGTGTGCACCGTTTAAACGGAGAGGAATTCATCCTGAATCCCAACCACATCGAGCTCGTCGAGGCGCGGCCTGATACGGTCATCACCCTTACCAACGAACACAAGTACGTTGTCGCCGATCCAATCGAAGATATTTTAAAAATGATACGAGATTACCACCGCTCGCTGTTTCTCAGGGATGGGGAATGACCACCGACGGATGCGTGGATTATGAAATAAATTCGCCCCGGACGGCTCGCATGCTTGAATAATTGGGCGTAAAAGCCGATAAACTAGAGAGGATGCGTCTCTCAGAAGTATGTGCAATCTGGACTCATAGCGGAGTGTCTGCATGGACATAGCAACCATTATAGGTCTTATAAGCGGTATTGTTTTTCTGATTCTCGGCATTCTTTTTGCGAAAGGTAGCCTGCTCCTTTTCTATGACAGTCCGTCAGTTATGATTACCATCGGCGGCTCCATCGCCGCGATGCTGGTGGCCTTTCCCCTGAGCAAAGTGTTGAAAATATTGGATTATTCAAAAATTGCCCTGTTTACCCAGAAGTACAATCCAGGCGAGCTCATTATCACCCTCGTCTCGTTTTCAGAGAAGGCGCGTCGAGAGGGGCTTCTGGCTCTGGAGGACGATCTCGACGAGCTCGACGACGAGTTTCTCCGCAAGGGGATCCAGCTGGTGGTGGACGGAACCGACCCGGAACTGGTGCGGCGCATCATGGAAACCGAGCTCGAAAACATGATGACGCGCCACGACAGCAACAAGCGGATGTTCGATGAATGGGCTAACTATGCTCCGGCTTTCGGTATGATCGGAACCCTGATGGGGCTTATCCTTATGCTCGTCAACCTCGACGACAAATCGATGATCGGACCTTACATGGCGGTCGCCCTTATCACCACATTATACGGCGCTATTCTCGCGAACCTCGTACTGCTGCCAATTTCGACGAAACTCGATCTGCGCACCGGTGAAGAGGTGCTCCTGAAGTCGATCATGATCGAAGGAGTGCTCTCGATACAGTCCGGGGACAATCCACGGATCGTGAAGGACAAGCTGGTGTCCTTCCTGCCGCCGGCTGAGCGCGAGGCGATCTCGCAGGAGGTCGGCGAGTAATGGCGAAGAAGTTGAAAAAGGCCGAGCGGCGAAGCACGCCCGGCTGGATGGTCACCATGTCGGACATGAACACGCTCATGATGACCTTCTTCATCGTTATGATGGGCGACGTCACCACGGTGAGCCAGGAGGAGATGCAGATGACGATCACCTCCTTCCGCGGGGCGCTCGGGCTCATGGAGGGCGGGGCATCGATGTCCAAGGGGCGTCTTATGGAGCTTGGCCATAACATGATGGCGCTTCCCGCCACCGAACGGGCCAAACAGCTCTCCAGGGCGCTGCGGAAGGCCGAGGAGGTGTTCAAGCCGGAGATCCAGTCAAAGCAGGTGAGGATCAGGGAGGATGAGCGCGGGCTGGTCATCACCCTTACCGGCGATTCGTATTTCGACACGGGAAGCGCGCGGCTGCGGGATGACATCAAGCCCGTGCTTCGCAAGGTCGGCGGTATAGTAAAAAGCATCAGCAATTTTGTGAGGATTGAGGGCCACACGGACGACAGGGCCATTCCGCCGGCGGGAGTGCGCCAGGGTTTCGAGACCAACTGGGAGCTTTCATCCGCCCGCAGCGTCAACGTGCTCAGGTATCTCACCGAGGAGGAAAAGCTCAATCCGCGCCAGATATCCGCGGTGGCCTTCGGCCAGTATCGCCCGATAGACGACAACAACACGCCGGAAGGACGCGCGTACAACCGGCGCGTCGAGATCGTGATATTGAAAGAAAAAACCCTGGAAGAGAGCAAGCGCAGGGATATTCAGCGGCCGCTGCCCGACGAGGAATGGCGGTAGGATGCATGGACGCCTGGAGACATAATTATAAATTAATTGACATTTTTGAATTAATATGGTATCGTGTCAACAAAATGCGCGAATTTATTCATGAAATTAATTGAGCCCCTCCTCCGCGCCGGGGAGGGAACGGGTCCGCGCGCCGACAGCGGAAGCAGCAAGGAGAGGATATGGGGGACGACGAAAGGGTAGGTGTCGACGAGATAGAAGAGGAGGAGGGTGGCCGATCGGAAGAGGCCTCCGCGGGTTCCCGGGCCGACGTTTCCAAGATCGTCAAGATCCTCCTCTATGTGGTGGGGGCGATATTGCTGGTCTTCCTGATGATCGGCATATCATTCCTGGTGACGAAGTATTTGCAGGAAAAGAAGTACGAGAGGGAGCAGGATATCGTGGTGGCACCGCCGCCGGCTCCGCTCCAGCACTTCGACCTGCCCGCGTTCTCGACGACGACCAAAGATCCGGAACCCCATTTCGCGAAGATGACGGTCTCACTCGGCTACGAGAGCAATCCGGAAATGAATCAGGAGCTGGTGCAGCGGACGGTGCAGATCCAGCACATCATCAATATCATCCTTCGCTCCAAGCCGTATGAGGAGATGGACTCTGTCGAGGAGATCATCAATCTTTCGGAGGAGATCAAGGCGCATATCAACGTGATATTGATCGCCGGCAAGATTAAGGAAGTGTATTTTAAGGAGATAGTGGTCAATTGATGTCCCCGGATCTTTCAGGAGGAAACCATGGGTGATGGTTCGTTATCGCAGGATGAAATTGATGCCCTGTTGCAGGGGGCGGATGATATGCTTTCATCGCCCGGGGCCGGTCCGGCCGCGGACATGTCGATGGGAGGGGGCTCCCTCTCGCCCGTGGACCGCGATGCACTGGCCGATGCGCTCAACCGTGCCATGGCCGTTGCGGCTCCGTCGCTTTCGGCCTATCTGGGGAAGAACATCAAGATTTCCAATGCCACCGTCGAGCTTAAGGCGCCCGATGCCGTGCGCGCCGATTTCGGCCGGCAGTATGTCCAGGTGGCCATGGGCTACTCGGGGAGCCTGAACGGGAGGAACCTGATCCTGTTCAGTTCGAACGATGCCGGCGTGATCTCCTCGCTGATGATGGGCGATGAATCGGGAACGCCCCCGGCGGACCTCACCGAGGCGCATCAGAGTACCATTCAGGAGTTCGTCAGCCAGCTGCTTTCCTCGTCGGCCAACCATTTCGCCGACAGGATGGGGCGTCCGATCAACACAACTCCGCCGGCGCTTTCCGTCGCTGCCGGAGCGGCCGACCTGAGGCTGCCGCCCGGCGGAGAACTGGCGAAGATCACCTACAACATAAGTATCGAGGGAATACTAAACTCCAAGTTTTATCATATAATGGAAGCCTCCATGGCTTCTGAACTGGCGCGCGGTGGAGCGGCCGAAGCGGCACCGGGGCAGCAGTACGCTCCGCAACAGCAGATGGGCATGGGCCAGCAGCAGATGCCGCAGGTCGGCATAAGCCCGGTCAAGTTTCCGCCGCTGGGAGAAGGGCTTCCCTCCGGCGTGAGTGGAAACATCGGGCTTCTGCTCGATGTTCCGATGACGCTGACCGTCGAGCTCGGGAGGACCCGCCAGCTGGTAAAGGACATCCTTGGCCTGGGAGAGGGCTCAATTATAGAGCTCGACAAGCTTGCCGGCGAGCCGGTGGACCTTCTGGTTAACGGAAAGCTCATCGCGAAGGGCGAGGTTGTGGTTATCGATGAAAACTTTGGTGTCCGTGTAACGGATATCGTCAGCCCGGCGGAGCGGCTGAACAAGATACAGTAGGACGGACCCGCGCGATGGCTCCCCGGTCTTCGGGGATAGTGCGCGCGGCGGTGTTTGCG
>JBFZEY010000458.1:0-3398 GCA_041306625.1 Spirochaetota bacterium
TCGATCTTTACCGCAAGATGTTTCTGGCGGTGGATGGATTCTGGTACCTTGCGGCCAAAGAACGCTTCGGTAACGAGATAGCGATGGAGATGGACCTCTGGGTATGGGAAAAGCACATGCGCTATGAGCTCAAACACCTCACCAGGATGTTCAATATCACCGGTAACGACGTTGAGGCCTTTTTCAAAGCCTCCCAGCTCATGGCCTGGGCGGGCAATATTCGCATGGAGCTCGAACTGCTATCCAGGAGCCATGGGATAATGCGGGCGACAAGTTGTCCGACTATAGACGCACTGGTGAAGGAAGGCGAGGGCCGCGAGCAAAATTTCTGCCGGGTAATTGAACAGCGCATGATGGATTTCCAGACCGCGTTCTTTAATCCGAACATGAAAGCGGTACCGGTAAGGATACCGCCGGAAACGCTGGGGTGCGGACTGTATTGCGAATGGAAGATAACATGCTGAACGGAATCCCCGTACGGGTCGGCATGAAAGTGCAATCGTGACAGAAGATCGGAAAGCCATTATGTTTTGCTTGCCGTAAACAACTCGATGGAGGAACTCAAATGTCCAAGATATTTATCTTAGAAAAACAAAATGATCTGGCCGTGGTTCGTTTTGATGTGGTCGGAGAGGCGGTCAATACCTGGACCGACCAGGCCGTAATCGATTTCGAAGAGGTGCTGACCGGACTGGAGCGGGAGAAATCGAATTACAAGGCCGTTGTATTCATTTCGGGCAAGAGTTCTTTCCATGCGGGCGGGGACCTGGCCCTTATAGACAGCATTACCGACTATCCTAAATTCCAGGAACGATGCACGCGTTTCAGTCAACTCTTCCTGAGGATGGAAAACCTCGGCATTCCGACGGTGGCGGCGATCAACGGACCGTGCATGGGGGGCGGGTACGAATTCGCACTGGCGATGACGGCCAGGATCGCCACCGACAGCCCCAAAACCCTCGTGGGATTGCCTGAAATTTCCGTAGGCCTGATGCCGGGAGGCGGCGGAACCCAGCGCCTGCCACGGCTTATCGGCTATGCCGCGATCGAAATAATTCTCAAGGGTCAGGTGATGCCGGCGAAAAAGGGTTTCGAAGCCGGGCTGCTTGACAAGCTCGTACCGGAAAGCGCCGATCTGCTCGCCGCGGCGAAAGAATTTGCGAATGATATCGTATCCGGCAGGGCTGAATTGAAGAGGCCCGCGCAGGACTTTTCGGGATTGGACGACGTGATCGCCACCGCCACGAAGGAAGTGCTTAAAGCATCGCGAGGCAGGGAGTTGCCGGGGCCCAAATACGCACTCCAGGCCATTAAGGAGGGCCTTAAAGTTCCCATTGCCGAGGGGCTTGCGCTCGAGGTCGAGTGCTTCATGAATGTCCTTAAATCGCCCGAATCCAGGGGCATGATCAATACCTTCTTTCTGAAGACCTATTCCGACAAGCCGCAGACGATGATTCCGAAGGGATTCAAGACCGGATCGATGAACAAGTTCGCCGTTCTCGGGTTCGGCATCATGGGCCGCGGCATCGTCGTTGAAATATTGAGAAGACTGCAAAAACCGGTTGTGGTTAAGGATCTCCCGGCGGCGCTCGAGCCCGGAAAAGCGGCGGTTCAGAAGGTCCTCGAGGGCATGGCTGAAAAGGGCCGTCTCGCGCAGCCGGTCGATCAGCTCATGAAACTGATTATTCCCGTATCGGAATGGACGGATGAGTTTAAGGACGTGGATGTGGTGATAGAGGCGGTGTTCGAGGACCCGGCGGTCAAGGATGAGGTCTACCGGTCACTGTGTGGCATGGTTTCTGAAAATTGTATCCTGGCGAGCAATACCTCGAGCCTGCCCGTCAATCTTCTGGCCGGAAGCGTCAAAAATCCCGGTCGTTTTGCCG
Source organism: Spirochaetota bacterium (assembly GCA_041306625.1). Classification (GTDB taxonomy): domain Bacteria; phylum Spirochaetota; class UBA4802; order UBA4802; family UBA5368; genus MVZN01. The sequence continues at coordinate 1,887 of JBFZEY010000458.1, forward strand.
GGATCCACTTCTTCTCGCCGGTATGGAAAATGGAGCTTGTGGAAATTATTCGCGGCAAGGAAACGAACGAGGACACCATCAATAATCTCATCGCACTGGCTGCCGCGCTCAAAAAGCGTCCGGTGGTCTGCAATGACAATCCTGGTTTTGTGGTAAACGCCATGCTCTTCCCGTACTTCATAAAAACCTACGAGCTGCTCGCGGAGGGGGTAAGTATCGAGAGCATCGACGCCGCCATGATGAAATTTGGACTCCCCGTAGGGCCGGTACGGTTGACCGACGAGGTTGGAATAGATACTTCATATCTGGTGCTTACCAAGTCGCTCAAGAGGATAGCACCGCCTTCTCTGGAAAACGTCTATAAGGCAGGCAGGCTTGGTCGCAACAAAAACGGCAAGGGATATTATGATAAAGACGGCAGGGTTGATCCCGAGGTGCTGCCCTTGATCAATCCCGACGGTAAAAAGGCCGAATACAGCGAGACCGAGATTCAGCAGATGCTGTTTACTCCTTTCGTGGTTACCGGCCATGAACTTCTGGAGAAGAAGATAATCGCCGACCCGCGGCTGATTGATATCGGGGCCATATGGGGCATAGGCTTTCCGGCGGACAAGGGCGGACCCATGAAATGGGCCGACCTTACCGGCCTTTCAGGAAAGCTGTATAAAAAAGATTTTTATAAATAATAGTCTTATTCATGGAATGTTCCATGAATTGCCGGCGGGTGACTCGCCGGCAAAGCGGGCTCTGAAGACGAAGAAATGGAGGAGTGAGAGCTATGATGGGTCATAATGTTGGCGATCTCTATGATCGGTGTGTGACGTTTTATAAAAACAAGCGCGCTATCAAATATGGAGATGTGTGCTACACCTATGCGCAGATGCAGGACAAGGCATACCGCCTCGCGAATGCCCTGAGCAAAATAGGATTCAAAAAGAATGACAACATCTCCTTCCTGATGGCCAATTGTCCCGAGTACGTCTTTTCCGAGTACGCCCTTGCAAAATGCGGTATCGTGCGGGTCCCGCTGGCCGTTCTGCTCTCGAACGACGATCATATTTACATGATGAACAAGGCCGAATGCAAGGCGCTCATCTACCATGAGAAGATGCTATCGCGTGTAAAGGAGATGATCCCGAAGCTGGAAACGGTGAAGACCTTCATCTGTATCTCCGAAGATCCTTCCAAAATTCCCTCGGGTCATCTGCACCTGCAGACGCTTATCGAGAAGCATCCGGCCGTGCCACCCGTCGTGGATGTAGCTCCCGAGGACCTGTGCGGGATTTATTTCACCGGGGGGACCACGGGGATGCCCAAGGGCGTTATGCTGTCGCACCGCGCCTGGGTGGGGACCTTCATCACCGAGCTCCTCGAATTCCGCCTGGAATATGATGAGGTATTCTGCTTCGCGACTCCGCTGACGCATGCCGGGGGATGCCTGATGATACCGGTCTTAATCAGGGGCGGCACGTGCCTCATCATGGATCATTTCGATCCGAAAGAATTTCTTGA
>JBFZEY010000459.1:0-5961 GCA_041306625.1 Spirochaetota bacterium
AAGCGGCTGTTCCGGACCAAGAGCATCGAACGCCTCATCGCCGAATCGGAGAACCCCGATCATAAACTGCGGCGCAGCCTGGGCCCGTGGTCGCTCGCCGCGCTGGGCATCGGCGCCATCATCGGCACCGGCGTGTTCATCCTCACCGGTACCGCCGCCGCGGGCGAGGTGCTGCAGTTCGAATCCATCCTCAAGGCGCCGCTTCTCGATGTGCTCATGCACGGAAAGAACGCGGTAAGCATGACGGGGCGCCCGGGCGCGGGGCCCGGTATCGCGCTTTCCTTCTTCCTGGTGGCGGTGGTGTGCGCGCTGGCGGGCCTGTGCTACGCCGAGCTCGCTTCCATGATCCCGGTCGCCGGAAGCGCCTACACTTACGCCTACGCCACCATCGGCGAATTCGTCGCCTGGATTATCGGCTGGGACCTCATACTGGAATATGCGGTGAGCAATATGGCCTCCGCGGTCGGGTTTTCGGCCTATGTGCACTCGCTTTTGCTCAGCCTCGGGATACATCTGCCGGAGACGCTCATGCAGCCGGTGTTCGCCAACGGCATGCTCACCGGTGCATACTTCAACCTGCCGGGCTTTCTGATCATCATGGTCATGACGGTCATCCTCGTCATCGGCATCCGCGAGAGCGCGGGTGCCAACAACCTGATGGTGGTGGTAAAGATTACCGCCATACTCGTCTTCGTGATCGCCGCGAGCCGCTACATTGATGTCGAGAACTGGAGCCCCTTCATGCCAAACGGCTGGCAGGGGGTGCTTACCGGCGGCGCGATCGTGTTCTTTACCTATATCGGCTTCGACTCGGTTTCCACCGCCTCGGAGGAGGCGCGTAATCCGCAGCGCGACATTCCCTTCGCCATCATCGCCTCGCTGATCGTATGCGCCACGCTGTACGTCATGGTGGCGCTGGTGCTGACGGGCATCCAGCACTGGCCGACGCTGCGCAACGCCGCACCGGTCGCAAACGCCCTCAACGCCCTGGGCCTCGAGTCCGTTCAGCGATGGGTGACCATCGGTGCGCTTACCGGCATGGTTAGCTCGATGCTGGTGTACCAGTTCGGTCAGGCGCGCATCTGGTTCAGCATGTCGCGCGACGGTCTCCTGCCGGGCGCGTTCTCACGCGTGCATCCGCGCTTTCGCACGCCGTACATAAGCACGTGGACGGCCGGGCTTTTCGTCGCGATCCCCGCGGGCATCTTCGACATCGGCACGCTCGCGGACCTGTCGAACATCGGCACGCTTTTCGCCTTCACACTGGTTTCGGTCGGCGTGCTCGTTTTCAGGCGTACCAGGCCCGAGTACCGCCGGGTATTCCGCACGCCCTGGGTTCCGTTCGTGCCGATCGCTTCCATCGTTTGCTGTTTCATCCTGATGGCGAGCCTTCCCATCGAAACATGGCTTCGCTTCTTCGTGTGGCTTTCAATAGGGCTGGTTATTTACTTCGTCTACAGCAGGCGCCACAGCAAGTTCGAGAGTGGGGCGGCGGAGCAGGACGCATAGCACGTCCGATGGCGCATATCGTGGTGTCAGCTTAGATCAGGGTTTCGAACGGTATGATCATGGCGCTGTCTTCCTCCTCGGGCTTTACCCGGTAGAGCACGCCTTCCGGGGAGGCGACGAGGCTTCGTGCCTGCAGGAAACTTTTAAAGTCCGATTTCACTCCGCACACCTTGACGATGAGCGCGTCGGAGAGCTTTGCGCCGCGCACGAATATTTCCTCGTCGCGCCGGTACTTGTCTTCCACGCTCTCCTCCCGTTTGAGCGAGAAAGTCGGGATGAAGATGATCCTCGCACCGAGGCGCTTCATCTCCAGGAAGCTTTCGTCCTTGAATACGTCCGCGCAGATGAGCACGCCGAAGGTGATGCCGCCGGCCGTAAAGACGCTGAACCGGTCGCCAGGCGTGATTTTTCCCTCCTCTGCGAAGAAGAGGTTCTGTTTGCGGTAAAAGCCAAGCTCCTCTCCCCGGGAATAGACAAAGGCAGTGTTATGGAGGAGATTCCCGGCGAGCTCGGGCATGCTGCCGCCGATCACCGTGGTGTCGAATACGCGCGACATGATGCGCATGCGCGAGATCTGGCGCGCCTGGTTGTGCGGGGTCTGTCCGTGGTTGCCGAGTCGTTTGTTGACGAAGAAGTACTCGGGAAAGCACATGAATTGCGGCCCGAAGGCGCGGATTGGCGCCGCCTCCCGGCGTGTGAGGCGCTCGCCGAGCGGCATCTGGCACAGCACGATTCTGACCGTTTCCATGACGAGGAACGCTGTATCAGGCGGTGGCTGGTGTCAAACAGAAAAGAGGGTGGGTGTGATGAGCATCCATGCCCCGGAGGCTTACGACACGAAAGCCTGTAAGTTTGCTCAACGCGAAGAACAGGGGGTTGCAACCTCTTGTTCTGGTGGCTGGAGCCGTGCCGGGCGGAGTGGCCTCCTCAAAATAAATACTTGATAAGCCCCCGAAAATGCGATTTACTGACCGGACGCGGCAACCGGCGCCGCAATCCGGGCGGTTCGGCGCATGCCGGATACGCCGTGTGGACGAGGATGTAATGAGCAGAATTCAGAAATTCAGGGTCATCCCCTATCTTCCCGAGAGGCTCAGGCCCCTTGAAAAAATAGCCCGCAACCTGTGGTGGGTGTGGAATTACGAGGCGATAGAGCTTTTCCGCAGGCTCGACGTCGAGCTGTGGCGTGAATACGACCATAACCCGGTTGCGCTGCTTGGCGCGATATCCCAGAAAGACCTGGACGCCGCCGCCGATTCCGAAAGTTTCCTTGCCCATATGCGCCGGGTCGAGGAGGAACTGGACTGGCACCTCACCAAAAAGTCGTGGTTCGAGGAGAACTATCCCGACTTTGAGGGCGGCGAGATCGCGTATTTCTCGGCCGAGTTCGGTATTCACGAGAGCCTTCCCATCTATTCCGGGGGGCTCGGCGTTCTCGCCGGCGACCACCTTAAATCCGCGAGCGAGCTCGGACTCCCGCTGAGCGGAGTCGGGCTTCTCTACCGGCTCGGGTATTTTCACCAGTATCTTACCATAGACGGCTGGCAGCAGGAGCGTTTTCCCGAAACGGATTTCTACAATATACCGGTTTCATTGCTTAAAGACGCCGGGGGGAAGTCGGTGATGATATCGGTCGAGTTTCCCGGCCGGGACGTTTACGCGCAGGTATGGGAGGCGACGGTGGGCAGAGTAAAGCTCTATCTGCTCGACACCAATATCGATGCGAACGGCATAGAGGACAAGGCGATCACCGACCAGCTCTACGGCGGCGACACGGAGATGCGCATAAAGCAGGAGATGCTCCTGGGAATCGGGGGATTGCGGGCGCTCAAGGCCCTGGGTAAGAACATCACCGTGCACCACATGAACGAGGGACATTCGGCCTTCCTCGCCGTGGAGCGGATACACATGGCGATGAGCTCGCACAATATGAACTTCAACGAGGCGCTCGAGTTCGTGTTTCCCGGGAACGTATTCACCACGCATACGCCGGTGCCGGCCGGTAACGACCGCTTCGCGCCCGAGCTCATCGACAGGTACCTCTCGCATTATTACGGAAAGCTGGGAGTCTCCCGCGAGGAGTTCCTCGCCCTCGGACGCGAGAACCCCTTTAACAAAAACGAGACCTTCTGCATGACCGTGCTGGCCATAAAGACCGCCGCCGCGTGCAACGGCGTTTCGAAACTGCACGGCTCGGTGTCGCGCAATATGTGGAAGAACATATGGCCCTCTCTCCCCGTGCACGAGGTGCCGGTCAGCCATGTTACCAACGGCGTGCAGATCCTGTCGTGGACCTCGGACGAGATGATGCGCCTGCTGAACCGCTACCTGGGGCCGCGCTGGATCGACAACCCGGTGGACAGGGACATGTGGATCAACATCGACTCGATTCCCGACTCGGAACTGTGGCGTTGCCGGGAGCGCCTCAGGGAGCGCCTGGTCGCCTTCTCGCGGAAGAAGCTCAAGGATCAGCTCTATTCGCGGGGCGCACCGAAGACCGAGGCCGAAAAATCCGACGCGGTACTCGACAGCGAGGCGCTCACCATCGGCTTCGCCCGGCGCTTCGCCACGTACAAGCGCGCGACGCTGATTCTCCGCAGCATGCCGCGTCTCGAGAAGCTTTTGCTCGACAAGGAGCGTCCTATTCAGCTCGTCTTCGCAGGCAAGGCGCACCCGCGCGACGCGGCCGGGAAGGAGCTCATCAAGCATATCGTCAACCTGGTCCGTGACGAGCGCTTCAGGAACAAGATCGTCTTTATCGAGGATTACGACGTCAACATCGCGCGCTACCTGGTGCAGGGCGTGGACATATGGCTGAATACCCCCGTCCGGCCGCTCGAGGCCTCGGGCACCAGCGGCATGAAGGTCGTGCCCAACGGCGTGCTCAACATCAGCACGCTGGACGGCTGGTGGGCCGAGGGGTACAACGGCGCCAACGGCTGGGCCATCGGCAAAGGTGAGGAGTACGACGACCCCGAGTATCAGGACGACGTGGAGAGCCTTTCGCTCTACAACATCCTCGAGAAAGAGGTCATCCCGATGTTCTACAACCGCGGCGCCGACGGCCTGCCGCGCGAGTGGATAGGCCGCATCAAGGAATCCATGAAGACCCTCTGCCCGCAGTTTAACACCAACCGCATGGTGAGGGAATACACCGAGCGCTATTATCTGGGCGCCAACAAGAATTTTAGAAAATTCTCCGATGAGGGTTTCAAAAGGGTGCGCGAGCTGGCCCAGTGGAGGAAGAAAGTAAGCGGCAACTGGGGGAAGGTGGCGATCAAGGACATCATCTTCGGCGAGGAAAAAGAGGTGACGGTGGGGAGCAGGCTTACGGTCAGGGGCATGGTAAACCTTGGAGACCTGGAGCCCGACGACGTGCAGGTCGAGCTCTATTTCGGCGGGCTCAATCCGGCCGGGGATATTCTGGAGGGCGCGGCGCTCCCGATGTACATGGCCGAGAAGCGGGGCGATGGCGTATTTGTTTACGAGGGCCACATGCTCTGTCTGAAGTCAGGCCAGTTCGGTTGCACCGTCCGGGTCATCCCTGCGCACCGGAGCCTGGTGCGAAAGTTCGAGCCGGGGCTCATCATGTGGGCGTAACGCCTTCCGTGGTCAACGGCCGTTCTGCACGGGTAATACACTTCCACCACGTTCGACCGCCGGCCGGGATCAGGCCGGCGGCGCCGCGTGGTAGCTCTGGAGCGAGCGCACCTCGAGGTGGCCGTGCTCGCGGGCGCGTATGCTCTTTACCGCCGCCGTGGCCGCGGCCATGGTGGTGATGTAGGGTATGCGGTACTTGATCGCCGCTTTTCTGATATACGAGTCGTCGTGCTCGCTCTGGCGTCCCTGCGGCGAGTTGATGATGAGCTGGATCTCATTGTTCTTGATATGGTCGATGATGTTGGGCCGCCCCTGGTGAAGTTTCATCACCACCGTCGAGTTCAATCCGCTTTCGGCCATGAAACGACCGGTCCCGTTGGTCGTCATGATGGTAAAGCCAAGGCCCGAAAGCTCCCGCGCGACCTCGAGAGCCTGCGCACGGTCCTTCTTGTTGACGGTGATAAGCACCGTACCGCGCATGGGCAGTATCTGCTGCGCGGCGGCCTCCGCCTTGTAGAAAGCGAGCCCGAAGTTCTCCGACATCCCCAGCACCTCGCCGGTCGAGCGCATCTCGGGGCCCAGCACCGGGTCCACCTCCGAGAACATGTTAAACGGGAATACCGATTCCTTGACTCCGAAATGGCGTATGCGCGCGCTCTTGAGCCCCAGGTCGAGAATTTTGGAGCCCAGCATCACGCGCGTGGCGATCTTCGCCATGGGGATGTTGCACACCTTGGAAACCAGCGGTACCGTGCGTGAGGCGCGCGGGTTGGCCTCGAGTATGTAGACCGTTTCGCCCGCGATCGCGTACTGGATGTTCATGAGGCCGACCACGTTCAGCTCGACGGCAAT
>JBFZEY010000460.1:0-3543 GCA_041306625.1 Spirochaetota bacterium
TGGAATAGATGCTGAAACGAGAGCTTTCGGATTCTTTCATGAAATGGCTGGACGCGCTGAAACCGCCCTCGAACAGCAGGGGTAAGCCGGCCAGGGACAGGGGATGCGTGAGCTCGCCGCCAAAGGAGGCGGCATCATGCAGATAGGGCTTGAACTCCCCGGAAAAGTACGCCCTGCCGACGAAAAGGCTCCCGACCAGGCCGTCCCCGGGGGAAAAGCTCGACTCCATGCCCGATCCCGCCTTGCCGCAAAGCAGCATGGCGATTACAATCATCGCGGTATAATATCTCTGATTCGAATAGGTCATACGGGATCCGGTTTCTGTCCGCCTGGCATGTCCGCTCAATGCGCCGGATGCTGCCATGCTGGAGGACAGGCCCCGTCCGGGCTTCATGCAGCAATATCCTCGGTATTTCCGTATATTTCGTCAAGTTTTATACACGCACGAAGCGCCCGAAGGCGTATAAAACATGCATGCGCCAAAACCCGTTTCGCCCGTCAAAGAAGGTATTCCGCCGCTGAAAAATCGTTGCGGCGCGCGGCCCTAATCCGCACAATGTATTCCGATACGTGAATATGCCGCGGGGCCGCATGCTCCAACGACACGGAGGGGTTCTAACTATGTACGCGCATGCCGACAGGACGACGGCTCCTGCCACACCCGGCCTGCACGCGGGCGGGCGGCAGCGCCCGTTTCACCGGTTCCTGAAAATATTGCACCCGGCATCCTCGGTTTCCGCCATACTGGTGTGCGGCATTCTTGCGGCTTCGTGCGTTCGCGCCCCCGAGCCGCTCTCCGTTTCCTTCGTGGGCGATATCATCATGCATATACCCGTTAAGACCTGCGCGCGCCTGAACGATCTTCCCTCCGGCAGTGCGAGCGAATCAGCCAACAACGCCGGTTTCGATTATCTTTTCGAGCGGATATCCCTGCGCCTTCGCGCCGCGGACATCGCACTCGGCAATCTCGAGTTCCCGGTATCAGCCCCGTTCGAGAGCAAACCATACGTCTTCAACTGCAGGCCGGAGGTGCTGGGCGCCCTTAAAAAGGCGGGGATATCGCTGGTAACGATCGCCAACAACCACATCCTCGACCAGGACATCCCGGGTGCGCTTGAAACGCTCGAACACCTCAAGCACTACGGAATCCTGCATGTCGGTGGCGGCCCTTCAAAGGAAGAGGCGGCCGCGGGATATGTATTCCGGAAAAACGGCATCCGCGTCGGCTTTATCGCCTGTACCGGGGTCATCAACACCGCGTTTCCGCGGGCTAACGGCCGTTTCCACCTGAACAATTTCTATAAAAAGGAGCTGATGCTCGAACAGATCGACGCGATAAAGGCGCGCGCCGATTTTATCGTCATGTCGGTGCACGCGGGCGGCGAATACGTCTCCGGCCCTCTCGCTGACGAAGCGGCGCTCATGAGGGAATACTGCGAGCGCGGCGTGGACCTCGTCATCGGTCATCATCCGCACGTGCTGCAGCGCGTCGAGCGGTTCACTGCGGCCGACGGCCGCGTCCGCCATATTTTTTACAGCCTCGGTAATTTCATCTCGAACCAGTCGAGCGAACACCCGATCGGCGCGGCAACGGCGCTCAGCACCCGCGATTCCGCGATCGTCACGCTTTTCCTAGAACGCGCGGGCTCCTCCATCGTTTCGCGCTACGAGATCGTCCCGATCCGCACCATCAACGAGATTATCCGTCACCCTTCCGGGCGGATGTTCCGCAGCATCCAGCCCGTCGCCATTGCCGACGAGCTCAACGCAATACGTTCGAAGGGTTCCGCCGCAACAGCTGATGACGACGACGCACGACGCCTCATGACCCGGATGGAAGTCATAAGAAAAGCGCTTCTGGGCGATCGTACGATCGACACGGTACGATTCGCCGACCGCTGATACCGCCGGTTACGGACCCATGCACCATTCAGGAAAATTCAGGAGAGCTTCCCCGGTGGCATTCGCGCGGAAAACGACCGCCAATCTCATCGCCCCGATCGCACTGGCGACGCTGCTTGCGGCTGCTTCATGCATACCGGCCGCGTGCGGCCAGCACGGCGAGCTTTTCATTGTGGCGCATTTCACCAACCCGCTCGATTCGATCAGCAATGAACAGTGCGCAGGAATTCTCGGCGGGGGCATTAAGGATTTCGACGGCCTCGGCTGGAAAGGCGGACCCGCGACACGTCTGGTAATCGACGAGCGCATCGCCGCGCCGTTCGCCCGGGCATTTCCGAGGGCCGGGGCGCGGATTGCCCGTATCGACGAGGACGAACCGCTCGCCGCCGATCGTTCGCTCATCGGCGTATGCGATATCCGGGGACTGAAGCCCCACTTCAAGGTGATCGCCATCGATGGCGCGTATCCCTGGGGCCGGCGCAGCCGCGACTACACGCTCGATCGTGGTACGTCGTATCCCCTGCTGCTCCGCGGCGCCCGGCCGCTAAGCGCCGCTGAGTCGTTTACCATCGTACAGACCGGCGTTACGGCAATGACCCGCGCCTTCATCTCCGCGATGGCGCGTTCCGGAGACGTGCTCTACCCGGTCTCGGAAACGGCGCCGATCACCGCCCGGGCCGACCTGGCGCTGACCTCAAACGAAGTGTCATTTCTCGATCCGTGCCGTTACCCGTTCAAAGACCGCATGCGGTTCTGTTCGCCGGTGCGTTTTTTCGAGATACTCCGGCACTCCGGCTTTGACGTTATCGAGCTCACCGGCAACCACAATAATGACTACGGCAGAAATCATAACGCACGCACCATCGAGTTATTCGAAAAATCAGGCATGGTCTGTTTCGGAGGGGGAAGGGACCGCGCCGCGGCCGAATCGGTTCGCTTCGTTCCGGCCGGGACCCGGCGCGTCGCGTTCGCCGGGTTTAACGAGCCCGGCCCGGTCGAGGCATGGGCGACGGAGACTGAGCCCGGCGCCGCACGGTTTTCGAAAGTGCTTTTCGAAGAGAAGATCCGCGATGCCGCCGAGGGCGCACCGATCGTTTTTGTCATGGTGCAGAGCGCGAACGAGAACGAGCCCGTTCCGTGGAGCTCGCAGGTACGGCTTTTCCATCGCGCGATCGATCTCGGCGCCACCATAACAGGCTCGTCCTCGGCGCATCGCGCCATGGGCATTGAGTTCTATCGCGGAAGGCTCATCCTGTACGGGCTGGGAAATTTTCTTTTCGACCAGATGCAGACCGTGCATCATCGAAGGGGCCTTATGGCACGTCACCATTTTTACGATGGGCGCCACGTCCAGACCGAGTTCATTCCATACATCATCCACGATTACTGCAGACCCCGCCTGCTGCACGACGCCGCGGCGCGCAGTCTGATGGACGAGATGTTCCGCTACAGCCGCGGCCCGGTCTTCGACTGAACGTCGCGACGCTTCGCTATCAGCAGATTCGATTTTGCCGGGATGAATCCGTAACCGCAGGCGAACGGAAGCGGGCCCCTGGAGCGCTGTTTGACCGCCCTGTCGAGGTCCGCCTGGAATCTCCCTTTGAACATCTCGAGCACGCGGTACCTGCCGTAGAACGTCAT
>JBFZEY010000461.1:0-3610 GCA_041306625.1 Spirochaetota bacterium
CCGATCTCTCAATAATACGGCTCCCCTTTATCAAAGGGGAGCTGCCGGCGGCTGAGAGGATTCGCTGCGCTCCATGATGCGTCAAAGCCCCCGCGCGAACGTCTCCTTCGCCGGATTATAATACCCGATCCTGAGCGCCGGAAACTCCTCGCGCAGGCGCCCGATCATCGCGCGCACGCCCATGGGTTCCGATTCGCGGAAACCGATTTTATCAAGGTAGAGGTCCGGGTCCATGTTGAGGTTGCGCGCCTGGATCATGTCGACCGGAAAATCGCGCAGAAAGGAGCGAAGCGACTCCACCTCCGTCTCCATGTCGGTGAAGCCCGGAAGGAAGAAGAGGTTTATCGAAACGAAGATCCCCGCCTCGAGCGCCGCGGCGAGCGAGCGTTTTACGTCGTCGAAGCCGTAGTTCCGCGGCCGGTAGTAGCGCAGGTAGTACTCCTCCGTGGGCGAGTTGAGGCTTATGCGCAGGGAGTCCAGGCCCGCGTCGATGAGCGCCTTTACGCCCTCCGGCACGGAGCCGTTGGTGTTCATGGTGATGGTCCCGCGGTCGGTCTTCGCGCGCACCAGGCGCACCGCGCGCGCGAGATCGGCCGCCCGCAGCAGCGGCTCGCCCTCGCAGCCCTGGCCGAAGCTCGCCACCGACGAATCGACCTTCTCCACGTGATGCAGGATGACCTGGGCGATCTCCTCGGGCGTGGGCGCGAAATCAAGGCGCTCCTGCGACTGGCAGAAGCCCGACTCGCCCGCGTCCTGGTACGAGAGGCAGCCCAGGCAGCGCGCGTTGCAGGCGGGAGAGCTGGGCAGCGGCGCCTCGTAGCGGCCCAGGAAGAAGTTGCGCGCGCAGAGGCAGCGGTAGCCGGTGGCGCAGCGCTCGAGCTGGCGCACCAGCCGGTTTTCCGGGTACCGTTCTTTCACCTCCGATGCATGCGCGGCGAGCGCCGCGTCGTCCAGGTGCAGTTCCGGGTCCGAGCGCGGGTCCTCGTCCACGCGGAAGGCAGGCGCGTGGAACTCGCCGTCGATAAGGACGAGCCCGGCGTAGGCCCACAGCGGAAGCTCGGGCGCACCGGCGGATTTAACGAACGCGGGCAGGTGCGTGCGCAGGTAGCCGGAACAGAGAAAGGAGGCCGCGGCCCACATCTCGACCCCGGCGGCGTCGCGCCCGACCGGGGTAAAGCCGTTTTTTTTATCATGGAAGACCGGCGTGCGCCCGGGCATGGAGAAGAGCTCGCTTCCGAACGGGAGTTTGATGAGGTCGGCCGCCTCCACGCGCACGAAGCGCCGGCCCACCCTGAAGGCGGGCTCGAGGCCCGGCATTTCGTATACCGTGCCGGCCGTGTCGCAGTAGGCCGGGCGGGGTGCTGGCCGGCGTTGCCGGTTCGATTGACGGCGCACGGCGTCTTTGCGCCGGTCAGACGGCATACAGGCCGGAGAGGAGCAGCGCGATGAGCACGACGGGAAGCCCGCCGCCCTTCGCCGCCCGGGCCATGGCGCGGTTGAGCCGCTTTTCGATGTGTCGGATGAGCGTCGTCAGGCGCTCCTGGCGCTTTTCGAGCTCGCGGTGGCGTTTGTCCTTCCTGGCCGCGGCCCTGTCGAGCCCGTCGCCCTCAAGGCTGGCCTTGAGGGCCAGGCGCTCTAAGCGGACGGCGCGCCACTGGGCGCGCTTGTCCTCGAGTTCCTTTTTTATCTCATCGAGCCGGTCTCCGCCGGCCGTTTTGTCGCTGGTCATTGTCGGTCACCGCGGGTTTGCCGAGGGCACTCTCAGGCCCTCCCTATCTCAAGAACGTCCCCTTCTTTCAGTAGCGTGTCCGCATAGGCGGTGGGGGGCACGAACGTCTCGTTTATCTGGACGGTAATCCTCTCGGGGTTGAACCGGTAGAGCACCAGAAGCTCCTGCAGCGTGGTTTTCTCGAACTCGATTTCCCTGTAGTTTACCGTTATCTTCATTCGGACAAGCTCCATTCATAGATCAGTATCGCCGGGAGCACGATCGCCGCCGTCTCCGCGCGCAGCTGTGTACGGCCGAAATTCATCGCGCGCCATCCTCCCAGCGCCGCCGCCGCGAGCTCGCGGTCCGAAAACCCGCCCTCCGGCCCCACCAGGAGCGCGGCCTCGCCCGACGCGCCGCTTCCGCGCCGGATGTCGCGGGCGCTTGCTCCAACAGCAGCGGGGTGCGCGATGATCCTCGCGCCCGCTCCCTCGCCGAGCGCTTCGGCGAAGGCGAGCACGCGGCCCACCGCGGGCACGTCGGCGCGCATGCACTGCTTGGCCGCCTCGGCCGCTATCCTGTTCCAGCGCTCCAGGCGTTTCGATTCCTTTTCCTCGATATCGGGAACCGTGCGCTCGGTCGCCACGGGGACGACGCGCGCCACCCCCAGCTCCGCCGCCTTCTGTACCACCAGGTCGAACTTCTTTCCTTTAAGGAGCGCCGCGTACAGCGTCAGCTTCAACGATACGACGCACGGCGCCTTTTTGTCAATGATTTCAGCAATAAGCGCGTCTTCGCCGATCGAGACCACCCGGGCCGAGACGCCCGCGCCGTCGGGAAGCCGAAGCTCTATCGAACCCCCGGCGGCGACCCGGCGCACGTGCACCAGGTGATGGAAGTCCTCGCCGCGCACCGTGGCGCGGCCGTCGGCCAGATCGCCCGGACGTACGAAATACTGCGGCATCAGCCGTTTTCCCCCAGGCGCTGGTGGTAGAAAATGGTCTTGTCGAAGCCGGCCGACTCGTCGAAGCCGAAGAATTCCAGTATCGTCACCGTTCCCCTGCGCAGATCGAGCATGTCGTAGCGAACGGGCACGATCCGGTTGCCGCGCGACATGGTCTTGGCCACGGCGATGCTCTTGAAGACGACCTTGTCGTTGTCGTGGAAGTCGATGCGCAGCGGCACGTAGTCCTTTTTGGCGGCGTAGAGCGTCAGCCTGCCGTAACTGCCGCCCTTGAAGATGGGGTCCAGGCGCAGGCGGTAGGTGTCGAGGCCCTTGATGACGGCCTCGCCCGTGATGACGGCGTTGTAGTTGGCCTGGTAATCGGCGTTGGAGAAATCGATGAACGAAAAGTTGGTTCCCAGCAGCGGGTCGTACTTGTCCACGTCCATCTTGCGGAAGAGCTTCTGCGCGTGAATGGCGTACACCCAGATGTCCTCTCCGGCCTGGTTGTAGAGCACGCGGAGCTCGTCGCCACGGCTGCGGGTGCTGAAGGTGAAGAGAAAATCGCTCTCCGCGATCTGCCCCTTGAGCGTAATGACCGTGGAGGTGCCGTCCGGGAGGATGTGCAAAAGCTTCCCTTTTATCTCGCCGCGCGGGTACGCCAGGACGCGGTCCACCCTGGCCACGATCTCCTGGGCCGTCAGCTCGATCTCGCGCCGCTCCTGCGCGGGCGCGCGGCCTCCCGCCGCCAGCATGGAAACCGCCAGCACGGCCGCGAGCATTCCCGTTTTCAGCACATCCCGATACACGTCGGTTTCCTTCCGTCTCTGTCGCTTTTATGGGCCATCGCGCCGGGGCACGGACCTCCGCCCGGCGTCCTTCTACAAGAAAACCCGCGGGCGCTTTAAAAAACAAGCTTTTTAAGGAAGGCGAACGCCAATCCGCCGCCCGGCCCTTTA
>JBFZEY010000462.1:0-3872 GCA_041306625.1 Spirochaetota bacterium
GAAAAAGACACGGATACTATTCATATGCGTACACAACACAGCGCGCAGCCAGATGGCCGAGGCGATGGCCAACCAATTCCATGGCGATATCCTCTTCGCCGAGAGCGCCGGCTTCGAGCCGGGCCGTCCGCTTAACGAGCTTGCTATCGAAACAATGACGGAGATCGGTATCGATATTTCGGGAAACCACTCCAAGGGCGTATTTGAACTCTTCAAGAAGGGCGACATGTACGGATATGTCATCACCGTCTGCGATGAGAGCACGGCGGAGCGGTGTCCCATTTTCCCCGGCGTTACCAAACGGCTGCACTGGAGCCTTGAGGACCCCGCCTCATTTACCGGGACCTTCGAGGAGAGAATGGAGCAGACCCGCACGGTACGCGAGTCGATCAGGAAACGCCTCGAAATACTGGCCGAGGAAATACGCAGACACTGAACCATCAGTTCGTGCATGTTTTTGCCGCATGCCGGTCGCTGACCAGGCCGCCATGCGGTGCACTCGCGACGCGCCTTCCCATCGTTACGACCGCTTACGGATGCCAATAAGAAAACCGGCGCAGTAATACCGGGTATCCCGGAGTTTTACGACAACCATGAGTTCGATGGATAAAGAAAATAGTGTTGACAGTTATTAAGTATTATAGTATATTCTAAATATATATAATCAATGGAGGAATTAATATGTCCACGCTGACCGAAGTAACCGATGGAAATTTTTCTACCGAAGTGCTTGGAGTGAAAGGACCCGTGCTGTCGATTTCTGGGCGCCCTGGTGCGGCCCCTGCCGCATGCAGACCCCCATACTTGAAGGACTCGCAAAAGAACTAAACGGGAACGCCCGAATCGTTAAGCTCAACACCGACGAGAATGCCGGCGTCGCACGGCAGTTCGGAATCAGCTCCATTCCCACACTGATCCTGTTCAGGGATGGAAAAGAGGTTGAGAGGATGGTCGGGGTCCAGTCGGCGGAGAGTTTAAAGCGCAAGCTGCAATAAATCCTTTACCACCATGACAAAAGTAGACTCTGCGGCCAGGCCTATCGCCCGGCCTTCTTTTTTTTTCCGGGGACAATCCCGGGCCAGGGCTTGAGAGTTTTCAAGTAACAAAATACTATTGACAAAACTTTTCACACTCGCGTGAGTTATCCTTTGATCAACGCGGATATCGCGTTACACTTGTTGGTATAGCCGTCTGCCGCGGGACTGTGCCCCCCAGGACGTACGATACGCTACAGACCCGGATTAACGTACGCTGCGAGGACGCCATGGATTATTCGAAGACCGTCAATCTCCCGACCACCGAGTTCCCCATGCGGGCGAACCTGCCCAAGCGCGAGCCCGACATGCTCGCCCAGTGGTCGAAGGAAAACATTTACGAAACCCTGCTCGCCGCGCGCGAGGGGAAGCCACTGTACATACTGCACGACGGCCCTCCGTACGCCAACGGCAACATCCACCTGGGCCACGCGCTGAACAAGATACTTAAAGATATCATCGTAAAGCACAAGACCATGATGGGCTTCAAGTCACCCTATGTGCCCGGCTGGGACTGCCACGGTCTTCCTATCGAGCTCCAGGTGACGCGCCAACTCGGCGAAAAGGCCGCTTCCATGCCCAAGCACGAGATCCGCAAGCGCTGCCGTGAGTACGCCGCAAAGTTCGTAAAAATACAGATGGAAGAATTCAAGCGGCTCGGCGTGTTCGGCGACTACGAGCACCCGTACCTCACCATGTCCGCGCAGTACGAGGCGAAAATTCTAGAGGTGTTCGGCGATCTTTTTAAAGAAGGCTTCATCTCGCGCGGGAAGAAGCCCATCTACTGGTGCCCCACCTGTGTAACGGCCCTTGCCGAGGCCGAGGTCGAATACCACGACCACTCGTCACCCTCCATCTTCGTGAAGTTCCCGGTCGATTCGGCGTCGGTGGATATTCCCGGGGTCGACAAAAACAAACTCTTCGTCCTGATCTGGACCACCACGCCATGGACGCTTCCGGCGAACCTCGGCGTCTGTTTCCATCCCGATTTCCCTTACTCGGCCTACCGCTCGGGCGACGAGTATTACATCATGGCCGACGGCCTCGCCGACTCGGTGGCGCAAATAACCGGCATCAAAAAGGGAGAGGCCCTTCCCCTGTCAAAGGATCAGATCGAAAGATTGAAGGTACGGCATCCCTTTATCGATCGCGAATCGAAAGTGCTCTTCGCGGGATTCGTTACGCTCGACCAGGGCACGGGCATCGTGCATATCGCCCCGGGACACGGTATGGAGGACTACGTGCTCGGCATGGAAAGCGGGCTCGACGTCTACTGCCCCGTCGACGACGAGGGCAAGTTCACCGATGAGTTTCCAGAAATGAAGGGTGTCAACGTGTTCGACGCCAATCCCAGGGTGATCGAGCTTTTGAAGAAAAAAGGCGTATTCATCCACACCTCCGAACTCGAGCACTCGTATCCGCACTGCTGGCGCTGCAAGGAGCCGCTCATTTTCCGCGCCACCGAACAGTGGTTCTTCATGGTGGATCACCGTGACCTCAGAAAGCTGGCTCTAAAGGCCGCCGACGACACAACGTGGATCCCGTCCTGGGGCGAGCTGCGCTTCCGCGGCATGATCGAAGGCCGTCCCGACTGGTGCCTTTCGCGACAGCGCTCGTGGGGCGTTCCGATCCCCTCGTTCCGTTGCAGAAAATGCAATGCGAACCTGATGACCGCTGAGACAATTCATCATTTTGCGAAGCTTTCGCTCGAAAGGAACATCGACTCGTGGTACACGCTCGACATAAAAGAACTAATCCCCCCGGGAGCGAAGTGCGGCTGTGGCGGCGAGGAATTCGAGAAGGAATACGACATCCTCGACGTCTGGTTCGATTCAGGCGTTTCGCATTTTGCGGTGCTCGATTCGTGGAAGGACCATCGCTGGCCGTCCGATCTGTACCTGGAGGGCAGCGACCAGCACCGGGGCTGGTTCCAGTCCTCGATGTGGCCGGCCATCGCCCTGCGCGGGCGCGCGCCGTATGACACGTTCCTCAAGCACTGCTTCCTCCTCGACGAGTAGGGAAAGGCCATGAGCAAGTCCATGGGCAACGTCATCCCGCCGTCCCAGCTCATCGACAAGTTCGGCGCGGACATCATTCGCCTGTGGGTCTCCTCCGAGGACTACCGCAACGACCTGCGCATCGGCCTCGACATGATGAACCAGATAGCTGATTCCTACCGCAAGATCCGTAACACTTTCAAGTTCATCATCGGGAACCTCTCTGACTTCTCACCCGGGCGGGCGCTCCCGTACGCCGATCTGCTCGATATCGACAAATGGATACTGCACGAGCTCTACGAGCTTTCCCGGCAGGTGATCGAGCATTATGAAAATTTCGAGTTTCACCTTGTTTACCGAAAGATCCTCAACTTCTGTGCGGTGGAACTGTCGTCCCTCTATTTCGACATCTCGAAGGACATACTCTACATCGAGGCCGCGGACTCAGTTTTCAGACGATCCAGCCAGACCGCACTTTACGAGATCAGCGAGGCCCTCACCCGCCTCGCGGCTCCGGTGCTCTGTTTTACCGCCGAGGAGGTGTGGCGCTTTTCCGGCCGGACCGACTCGGTCCATACGAAAGAATACTATCGGCTCGATGACGCCTTCAATAATCCCGGGGTGGCGGCGAAGATGGAGTCGCTCATTGACATCAAGAAAGACGTTCTGAAATCGCTGGAGACCAGGCGCAAGGAGAAAACAATCGGCACCTCGCTTGAGGCCGATATCGAACTCTTCATCGCCAACGAAAAAACGCAAAAAATGATCGTCGAGATGGGAGATGAGGCCCGGAGGTTCTTCCAGGTGGCCGGGGTGGCCGTCAGCGCCGAGAAAAAGGCCG
>JBFZEY010000463.1:0-7486 GCA_041306625.1 Spirochaetota bacterium
CAGGTCCCGTACGACATCTCTAATTAATAAAACAATTATAATGATAAAACCTGCCATATTTTGTAAAAAAATTTCATAAAAAGCCTCTTTTTTCCAGATGATCTCCAAGCGTCTCAATAATTCCGGCAAGTTTTCTTCTCACCGTTCTCTCCGATATCACCAGGGTCGAAGCGATAAGGGCTATGCTCATACCGGATTCCTTGCTCATAATAAAGATTGATCGGGCTACCTCGTCCGCGGATTGAATATGACGATAAATTTCCCGGTTAAGCTCGTCGAGTTCGGGCGCCGATTCCACATAGTCTTTACCGCTAACGCTGCTGTCTTCCTCCAGCGGTACCTGTGTTATTCTTCGGTCTCTCTTGAGGTGGTTTATGACGAGATTATGGGCGGTTCGGTAAAGAAATGAACGGATATTGACGTCGGACAGGTCGTATTTAAGGGAGTATTTGATCAGATTTTCATAACAGTCGTGAAGAATGTCCTCGGATACCTCGTATGAATGGGCAAACCTATAAATATAGACGAATAATTCTTTTTTGTATAAAACGTAGACCTCGCGCAGCCGTGTTTCAGTCAGCATATTTTTTGGGAAATTATGTCCGAAAGTTCCGTCTCGATTGTTGTACTATGTATGGGACCGCAGGTTCTATGTTTTTAACAATCAAAAAAGGAGTCGTATATGAAAAAATTTCTTAGCCTTTTAGTCGCTTTTGCCTTTGTCGTATCGACCACGGCGTTTGCGGCCGATGCTCCCAAGAAAGACGCCGCCGGCAAGACGGTGAAAGTGGAGGAGAAAAAGGCAGACGACAAGGCCGTGAAGAAGGACGAGAAGAAAGCCGCTCCGAAGCCCGAAGCCGCCCCGAAGAAAGCCGACGAGAAGAAGGCTGACGTGAAGAAGGACGACAAGGCCGCGAAGAAAGACGAGAAGAAGGCGACCAAGTAAGATAAATAATTATTGCTATTAATTTGCAGTTATTATTAGACTTGTTGCAGGCCTTGAAAATAGTGGCTTTTCCCCCCGCGCAGGCGGGGGGAAAAAACCGCTCTATTTGTCGGTTATGCAGCCGCTTTAACGAAGGTCTTATAAAACAATAAAAAATAAGGAGATTCACATGAAGAAGTTTGCAAGTCTTATCGTTCTCGTTTTCGCGCTCGGACTGGTTTTCACCAGCTGCGCAAAGAAGGAAGAGGCCGTTGATCCCGCTGCGGCAACAAGCGAAGTTAGCAAGGAAGACGCTGCTGTTACCGAAGCCGCAAAAGACGCTATTAAGGATGCCGCTCCTTCGAAAGACGCTGTTAAAGACGCCGTGAAGGTCATGGCGAAAGATGCCGCTGCAAAGAAGGGCATGGACAAGCTGACGAAGTAGTTTTTTCTTTTTCGCAAACTGAAAAAGGAATATCCGCCGAGGCGGGTATTCCTTTTTTATTGTTTCAATACAGAGATGCATCGTTTCCGGCGGCCGATAGGATGTGTGCGCCGATCGAACCATCTTTGAATGGAGACGCGAAAGAATGTAATGAAATTTTACGATAAGATATTCGCTGCCGAGTACGACCGCAGGCTGAGCGCCGAGGGATATCCCGGCATATTGCTTGACCACGTCGAGCGCGAACTTGGTGATGCGCGTCGCGTAATCGATGTGGGTGCCGGAACCGGTTTCTTCGCGATTCCGCTGGCGGCGCTGGGGCATACTATTGAGGCGATAGAACCTTCAATACATATGCTCGATATCCTGAAAAGCAAGCTTGATGATGAAACGGCATCGCGTGTCAGAATTCATCAAACGACCTGGGAAAACTGGTCGGGTGAACGAGGTGACGCGCTCGTCTGTCTGCATTCGATCTATCCCATGCCCGATGCAGGCGCTGCGATTGAGAAGATGATCCGCTATGCCGATCGACGCATACTGCTCGTGCGCAGTGACGAGGGATCGCACAATCTGACCGGAATCCTGCGGGAAAAAACCGGAATGACGCGCAATCCCGTCGCCTTTTTTGAAGGGATAGTGCGTTCGTTGCGCGGACTCGGGGTGGGATACGATGCGAGTCCTGTTGAGCAGCGCCGCGTCACTTCATTCGAAAATCTCGACGACGAAGCGGCCTACTATTGCCGGCATCTCGGGCTGGCAGATGATAGATTCGAAGAAGTTCGGCGAATAATCGATGAGAATGCCGTACGCCGCGGGGAGGTGTTCGAATTCGAAGGGGTATATCGCGATATCATCGTGGTTTTTTAACGGTTAGCACCCGAATAAAGGCGGGATCGATTGAAAGATAATATCGTCGCCATATACCGTATTTTCTTTTTACCGCGTCATGCCCGTTCACAATCCCGGCAAACTCTTCACCCGCTCCGAGAACCATTTCGGAATAAACGCAGAAATCCTCCTCGGGCGAGGACATCGCGTATTCGGCGAGGAATCCCATCCTGTAGAGCCGCTCCTCCCCGACGAGGGAATCCGCTCCTTTCCTGATCGCCTCGATACCGCCGTCGTTAGCTTCCAGATAGGAAAATCCCGCGGGATTGCATGCGCTCCATTCACTCAAAGGGAACGCGTATTTGGCATACAGGATGTGGGCGAATTCATGATGAAAGGCGCGCAGTATATACCGGTCGGTGTATCCGTTCGCGGTGCCGGCATTACACAGGTATATGCAATCGTCGGTGCTCGTGGCCCCGAAATTAAGACCATAGAATGCGAGGCCGCCGCTGAGATGGACCGCCCGAAGGCTGTTTTTGACGACGGTGTCGGGATAGAGGCGCAGGGCTTCCATTATCAGCGATACTGTGCGCTTAATCTCGTTTTCGGGGATGGGCGTGGCACTGGCCGATATCGGAGCATCCAGCCACTCCCCCGGAAAGAAGCCCTGACCGATTGTATACCGTACGCTCAGGCCGTAGCGTTTTTCAATGTGTACGAGCTGCCTTGAGAGATCGAGCTTTTCGGCCGATGCGGAGGCTGCCGGAAAAAGCGATACCAGCACTAGAAGCGCGGCGGTGCGTATCAGCGTTTTAACACCTCCGGGGCATCGTGTTCAATCAACCGGAGGGCGGTGAAAAGCTTCGCCGCATCCAGCACGTAAAGCTTATCGTCATGTTCGACCAGCGCCGCGAAGGCCGCCTGTCCGGCCAGCCTCCAGCCGAAAGGAAGCGTGAGCGGCGAGTCCGTGCCGTGGGGAAGAGCGCGGATGGTCTCGTTTTCCTCGAACAGTATGCCCCGTTGGAACAGGGCGAT
The DNA here is from genome assembly GCA_041306625.1 of Spirochaetota bacterium. GTDB lineage: Bacteria > Spirochaetota > UBA4802 > UBA4802 > UBA5368 > MVZN01. Next base: position 3,240 of record JBFZEY010000463.1, read on the forward strand.
ATCGGAAAGGTGTGACAGCCTCAGGAGCGTGCGCGTGGATTTTCCATCGAGCGAGGTTTCGGCCACGGTCCATGCTCCGGGTGTACCGGTTACGTAAATGACGCCGCTTTCAGTAAAGGCGAGCCTCGGCGAGGCGACCTGCCGATTCTTGAAGACAACGGAGGGACCGGTTGTGGAGATGAGGCTCATATTATAGCGGCCGGCGATCCCGGTGACAACGAGAACGCGATCCCGGGACGGTATGAGCGACGCGCGGTAAAATCCTCCATGGAATGGTGGCGGGAATTTATCCCCCGCCAGGAAGGGCTCGGCGGTGTCTTTCGAGTGAGAATAGCGAAACAATCCGTTGCCGGTCAGAAACAGTATGCCGTCCTCATCGAGCCTGCCGGCGGCCCGGACAGGGCTCGTCGGAGAATTGACGATGCTCTTGCCGCTTCGCCCGGTGTACAGGACAAGCCCATCCGCTCGGGCGGCTGCTACGGTCCGGTCCGGAAGGGAGGCCATGAGTATGGCGGTATCCTCTCCGCCGTCAATCGTTCGGTTGAAGGGGAAAACAATCGAGGTACTGCTTTTATCGCGAAGGATCAGGGCGTCGGCCGACTCGGCGGGGAAAGGACGTTTGAACGACCCGGACTCCGACATCGTGAGTATCGCCTTGCCGATGCCGGCGATCGCGGAGGACGACGGGCCCTTCTTGTACAGCGCTACGGCCCTCCCAAGCGATCGTTCCCCGCTATCCGCGCAGGAAAAGGCGATCATGCCGGAGAGCACGGATGCGATCATCGAGGAGATGGACGGTCTATTCACGGGTATCAAGCTCCCGGTTTCGAGCGCTTCATCATCACCCGTTCCACCGCCTTGTTGAGGAACGTGGAATCCATAAGTTCGACCATCATGGATGCCGCAGCGTTCTTCGCTCGGATGCTGAATTTCGCGGTTGTCAGGTAAATGCCGCTCTTGCAGTTCTCGGCGTTCATACGCTGGTAGAAATCGTTGATCTGCGATTCGGTGATATCCCTCGTGGTCCTGTTAAAATAAATGGCCAGCGGGGGCTCGTTGATGCGCTTGATGTTAAAGGCCTTGTAGAAATACTCGTTAATATTGACCGGGTTTTTCGAAATTATATTGTAGTTGAGCCTGGCGATGACTTCGGTGATGAGCGGCTGCAGTTCCTCGAGAGAGGCGGTGAAAAGAACCCTCTGGTTGTCGTTGTCCAGTATGCCGCGGTAGTCGTCGAGTTTCGTTTTTGTGTTGCGATACGACGAGTTGGTTTCGGATATCTTCTGCCAGTGGTACACCGCCTCGGTGATCTTGTTGGCCCGCTCGTAACACTCGGCCAGAAGGTAGCGGTACGAAAGCGAATCTTCGTCTTTTCCGGAAAGGCCGCCCAGTCCCTCCTCGAGCCTCTCGATCGCCTCGTCGTACATCTCCTGCTCGGCATAAATTTCTCCGAGTGCGCGCATGCTGCCGACCAGGAAGCGCCGGTCCTTGCGGACGGCATTGTACATTCGCATGGCGGTCTCGTAATCCTTTTTCGATTTGTACAAGGCTCCCAGGTAGTATTGCGCCTCCGAGGGATCCGAAGCCGCTTCGAGGGACTTTAAAAGGTATTGTTCGGCGTTCGTGTGATCGGAAGAATGAAAGCATGAAACGCCCAGAGGGAGCAGGCAGTCGCCGAGGGACGGGTCCTGGGTGTAGGCCTTGAGCAGGTGCTCGCGGGCATCTCCGTAATTTTTTTGGCGGTATAATACGTGCCCTATGCGGTGGTTCGCCCGGATGTCATCGGGATTGAATTTCAATATGGCTTTGTATTCCTCGACCTCCTTCTGCCACTGCTGGGTGTCGTGATACAGGTCGGCGAGATGGTAATGCACATCGACCTCGCTCACGAAGTCGGCAAATCCGGCGATTCCCAGCACGCCGTTCAGCTCGGATATTGCCAGGAGATATTGCTTTTGCTTGATTAAAATCCGTGCGCGCAGATACCGGGCGGGGGCATAATCCGGATATTTGTAGAGTAATTTTTTGACTATTTCGCTGGCCTTCTGAATGTCCTCGTTTTCGAGGAATTCTTCCGCTTTCTTGATTCGGCCGGGCAGATGTGTCTTGCGTGCAACGAAGGCCGCGATGAGGACCAGGCAGAGCGTGAAGACGGCAGCGAGTATTTTAATCGTTGTCATCGTATATTCATCCGCTCGGTGATTGTCGGGGCAGGCACCGAGCGGCGAGGTGCCTGCCGTGCTCATCCCGCTTTTGCACACTGCCGGTTTCCGCTTACCGCGCAGAGGGGCGGTATAACGCGCATATACAGGGCGAGCGGGGTACTGGAGCCCGACCCTTATAGAAGAGGACACCGGGCCGATAGCGTCAAGAATAATACCGTTTGCGTGGCGCCGGGCATAAAATTCTTTACAATATAAAGAACGGCGCGTCAATGTGTATCGTCCCCGCTGCGTCCATTATTTAATAGAGGAGGTTTTGCATGCCGCTTGTTTCAGTGGTACTGGGAAGCGATTCCGATCTCCCCAAGGTAAAAAGCTGTTTCGATCTGCTCGAAGAATTTGGCGTTTCGTTCGAGGTTGTAGTTTCCTCCGCGCATCGCACTCCGGAGAAAACCAAGGAGTGGGCCGCGTCGCTGCGCACCCGCGGGGTTAAGGCTGTTATCGCCGTTGCGGGCGGCGCCGCGCATCTCCCCGGTGTGGTTGCCGCGTTTACCACGCTTCCCGTAATCGGTGTCCCCATCGAGACCTCGATCGGAGGCGGGCTTGATTCGATATTTTCTATTCTACAAATGCCCGCGGGTATCCCCGTGGCCACCATGCCCGCCGGCGGGGCCGGCGGGGCCAATGCGGCCCTGTTCGCGATAGCGCTGCTGGCGGCAACCGACTCGTCGCTGGAGACGAAACTGGATTCCTACCGGGAAAAAATGGCGGAAGGAGTCATCGGCAAAAATGAGAGGCTGCAGAAGATCGGGTACAGGGAATATATAAAGGGTTTAGAGGCAAAATAATGATCGAGCATTTACCGGGGATCCCCACGGAGAAGGTGATGATACTGGATTTCGGGTCTCAGTACACGCAACTCATCGCGCGTCGAATCCGAGAGCTGAACGTCTATGCGGAAATCGTACCCTACCGTATATCGTTCGAGGAAATCAGGAGGGAGAAACCGTCGGCGATTATCCTGTCGGGCGGGCCGTCGTCGCTGTACGAAAAGAACGCCCCGCGCACAGGTGCGGAAATCTTCGGGCTGGGCGTACCGGTGCTTGGAATCTGCTACGGCCTGTACGTGGTGGTTGACGCCTTTAAAGGTAAAATTAAGGGGTCCAGTCACAAGGAATACGGGCGTGCGGTAATTACGATACGCGAAAAGTCGAAGCTCTTCAAGGGCCTGAAAAAGAGCCAAACCGTCTGGATGAGCCATGGGGACAAGGTCACCACACCGCCTCCGGGTTTCAGGGTTGTCGCGAGTTCGGTCAATGCGGAGACCGCCGCGATCGAGAACAGCGAGAAGAGGATATACGGAGTACAGTTCCATCCCGAGGTGTATCACACGGTTCACGGCAGTGCGATCTTGAGAAACTTTCTGTTCGATATATGTGCGCTCAAGCCCTCCTGGAACATGAAATCGTTCATCGCCTCGTCGGTCGAAGCGATCCGTGCCGAGGTCGGGGATGGGACGGTTCTGCTGGGACTCTCCGGCGGCGTGGATTCCACGGTGACCGCGGTGCTCCTGGACCGGGCCATCGGCAAACGGCTGTTCTGCGTTTTCGTCAATAACGGTGTATTAAGAAAGAACGAGGCCGAACAGGTGATCGAGCGGTTCAAACGCCATCTTAAGCTAAACCTGATCTATGTTGACGCCTCGAACCGCTTTTTACGAAAGCTTAAAGGCGTCGGAAACCCGGAAAAAAAGCGCCAGATCATCGGCCGGGAGTTCATCAGGGTATTCATGGAAGAGGCCCGGAAAATCGGCCGATTCGATTTCCTGGCCCAGGGAACGCTCTATCCCGACGTTATCGAGTCGGTTTCCACAAAGGGTCCGTCCGATACCATCAAGAGTCATCACAACCGGGTGCCCGAGGTCCTGAAGCTCATCAAGTCGGGCAGGGTCATCGAGCCACTCAAGGAGCTCTTCAAGGACGAGGTGCGGGTTCTCGGGAAGGAGTTGGGACTGGCGGACGAACTGGTCCACCGCCATCCGTTCCCCGGTCCGGGACTCGCCATCCGCATTGTCGGCGAGGTCAC
>JBFZEY010000464.1:0-3957 GCA_041306625.1 Spirochaetota bacterium
CGACGCTCTTCCGATCTAGCGGCTTCAGCGACAGAAGGTTGAGCACCGTCGCAGAAAATCCCTTCTCTTTCAGTATCGCTGACGATTCGAGCGCGATCGGCACCATATCGCCGACGGCGAAGAGCGCAACATCCCTTCCCGTGGCAAGGCGTTTCGCCCGGCCCGGCTCGAATCGATCGTGGGACGCGATGTCGATAGTGTTCGATTCGTCGCGTCCCCTGGGAAAGCGAATCGCTACAGGCCCGGTACCGTGTTCAGCGGCGAAATACAGCATGTCGCGAAGCTCCCTGCCGTTCGACGGGGCGAGATAGATGAAGTTAGGAATGTTCCTGATGATGCCGATATCCGAGAGGCCGTGATGTGTCTCCCCGTCCTCGCCTACAATGCCGGCCCTGTCGATGAGCAGGCGTACCGGCTGAGCCGTGACCGCCACATCGTGAATGATCTGGTCAACGGCCCGCTGGAGAAAGGTCGAGTAGACCGATACGAATGGCTTGAAGCCCTTTGACGCGAGGGCCGAGGCGAAGGTGATCGCGTGCTGCTCGGCGATTCCTACGTCGAAGAACCGTCCGGGGGCCTGTTTTTCGAACTCGTAGAGCCCGGTGCCCATCTTCATGGCGGCGGTGATGGCCACCACCCTGCGGTCACGCCGCGCGATCTCGGCCAGGGTCTTTCCCACAATCTCCGAATACGCGATCGAATCCCTCTTCGGCGTTTTTCCGGTCTTTTTGTCGAACGGGCCGATACCGTGGAACGTAGCCGGATCCTTTTCGGCCGGGGCATAGCCCTTCCCTTTGCGGGTGATGACGTGGACGATTTTAGGGCCGTTGTTTATGTCCTTCACGCCGCGTAACACCTCGATAAGCAGCGGCAGATTGTGTCCGTCGACCGGGCCGAAATAACGGATGCCCAGCTCCTCGAAGAAGCTGCCCGGCACGAAGAAACCTTTTACCCGCGCCTCCTGCTTATAAACGAAATCGTAGAGCTTCTTGCCGTAGCGCGGAATCCTTTTTATAATCGCATACGAGCGCTTGCGTAGACGGTTGTAGAGCGGCGCGGTGATCATGCGCAACAGGTACTCCGACAGCGCCCCCACGTTCTTCGAGATGGAGTGCTCATTGTCGTTAAGAATGATGATGATGTCTTTCTTTAAATGGCCGATCTGGTTGAGCGCCTCGAAGGCCATGCCCCCGGTCATGGAGCCGTCACCGATTACGGGAAGTATATTGTACTTTTCGTGACGCAGGTCGCGCCCCACGGCCTCGCCGAGGGCGAGCGAGAGGCTGGTACTGCTGTGGCCGGTATTGTAGGTGTCGAAGGGCGATTCCGATATCTTCGGAAAGCCGCTCAGACCCCCGAGTTTCCGGAGGCTCGCGAATTCAGCGCTCCTTCCGGTGATGATCTTGTGCGCATAGCTCTGGTGCCCGACGTCCCATATGATGCGGTCGACGGGCGTGTTGAATACATGGTGCAGTGCGAGCGTAAGTTCGACCACTCCCAGCGAGGAAGCAAGATGGCCGCCGTTCTTCGAGACGACGTCGATGATCAGTTCCCGAACCTCACCCGCGAGCCTTCCAAGGCCTGACGCATCGAGCTTCCGTATTTCCGATAAACGTTCGATCATGCCGCTCAGTCAGCCCGCGATTTCATCCCCGCCGGGCGCTCCCGCCGGTTGAAGGCCTTCTCAACGGGCCCCGATGCCGACGAATGCTTCGTCTATACAAATAAATTGAGTTATTTTTCAAGTAATATTCTCTCAACCGCGACCGTTTCCCCTTTACCTGAAAACCGGAACACGATGCCGTTGAGCTTCTCGTTGCCCGCGGCAACGTCGTACTTAATCTTCGTAAGGCGCAGGAAACGCTGGATCGATTTTTCCGTGTCCATGCCGATCACCGAGTTGAACGAGCCGCTCATGCCGATGTCGGTGATATAACCGGTACCGCCCGGCAAAATCTCTTCGTCGGCCGTCTGCACATGAGTGTGTGTGCCGAACACCGCCGACGCCCTCCCGTCGAGGTACCAGCCGAAGGCGCGCTTCTCAGAGGTAGCCTCGGCGTGAAAGTCCACGATTATTATATCGGCTTTTCCGGCGACGTCCAGAAATATCCTGTCGAAAGTCCTGAACGGGCATTCGAGCGGCGCCATGTGCACGCGCCCCATCATGTTCACCACGCAGACCCTTTTCCCGCCCGAACGGGACTCATAAATACCATGCCCGCGGCCGGCGACCCCTTCCGGGTAATTGGCCGGCCGGAGCAGTCTCGGTTCCGTGTCGATGATCTTCTCGATCTCCTTGTTGTCCCATACGTGGTTGCCGGTGGTGACCACGTCTATGCCGAGCGCCAGGAACTCCTCGACGACCCCGGGGGTAATGGCGTTGCCGCCCGCGGCATTCTCGCCGTTGGCGATGACGAAATCCGCCCCGTAACGCTCCCGAAGCGACGCGAGGCCCTCCCGGACGATGTTCCGCCCGGGCTTACCCACGATATCGCCTATGGCGAGGATGGTGAAGGGTTTATCCATGGTGTACAATCGATAAGAACGCGGGCCGTACGATGAAGGCGCGGATTTGAATCCGCACCTTCACCGTACGGCCCGCGAACATTCATTTCGCGTATTCGACGATCCGGGTCTCGCGGATTACGGTAACGCGCACGATGCCCGGGTATTTGAGCTCGGACTCGATCTTCTGCGCGATCTCGCGCGCCAGGATCTCGGCCCGCTCGTCGGTGACCATCTCGTTGGCCACCAGTACCCGAAGCTCGCGCCCGGCCTGGATGGCATAGCACTTGTCGACGCCCTTGAATCCCGAGGCTATCGCCTCCAGGTTTTCGAGCCGCTTGACGTAGGTGTCGAGCGATTCGCGGCGAGCGCCCGGCCTCGATGCCGAAATGGCGTCGGCCACCTGGATCAGCACGGCCTCGAAGCTCTCCGGCTCCCTGTCGAAATGGTGCGCGGCGATGATGTTGACCACCTTGTCGGACTCGCCGAACTTGCGGGCCATCTCGGCGCCCACTATGGCGTGGGCCCCCTCGCCCTCCACGACGCTTCCCTTGCCGATATCGTGCAGAAGCCCCGCCCTCTTGGCGAGCATCACGTCGAGCTGAAGCTCGCCCGCCATGATACCGGCGAGATTGGCGACCTCCCTGCTGTGGGAAAGGATGTTCTGTCCGTAGCTGGAGCGGTAACGGAGCTTGCCCACGTGGTACAACGCCTCCTTGGCGAGTCCCGGAAGCCCCAGTTCGAAGGCGGCCTTTTCGCCCTCCTCGAGCATGTTTTCCTCCAGCTCCTGCGTCACCTTTTCGACGACCTCTTCGATCCGGGCGGGATGTATACGCCCGTTCTGAATCAGCCGCTCGAGCGAAAGCCTCGCTATTTCGCGCCGTACAGGGTCGAAGCCCGAGATAACCACGACCTCGGGGGTGTCGTCGATGATCATGTCGACGCCCGTGAGGTTTTCGAGCGTGCGTATGTTGCGTCCCTCGCGCCCTATAATCCTTCCCTTCATGTCGTCCGAGGGGAGCGACACGGTGGTGATGGTGCACTCCGACGTGAAATCGGAGGCGTTACGCTGAATGGCGGCCAGTACGATCTCCTTGGCCTTTTTCTCGGCCGTGCGCTTGGCCTCTTCCTCTATCTTGTTGATAAGTCTGATCGACTCGAACCGAACGTCGTTTTCGAGGTTCTTTAACAGAAGCTGCTTGGCCTCTTCGGTAGTAAGGCCCGAAATACGCTCAAGCTCCTTTTTGTGACGGTCCTGTTCGCGTTTTAACTCTTCTTCTTTTTCCTGATTTTCAAGCTCCCTGTTCTGCAGCGTTTTTTCTCTTTTCTCAAGCTGGTCGGACTTTCCGTCGAGGGACTCCTCTTTTTGAATAAGGCGTTTCTCGATGCCCTGGAGCTCCTGCCGTCGCTCCCGCATCTCCTTTTCAAAAAGATTCTTTTCCTTGAGAAGCT
>JBFZEY010000465.1:0-4354 GCA_041306625.1 Spirochaetota bacterium
GGAAATACCATGTTTTATGGTAACATCTCCATCGGCCTCGAGGTAAGCGTCGTCCACGTTCTTGTCGACGATGATGTCTCCCTTAGCCTTTATCGAGAAGCCCGGCAGCACCGACCCCAGCACGTGTACCGAACCGTTGAAATCGATGTTACCCGAATCATAATCCACGTTGCCCTTGATGATGGCAAATGGCGAAACCGAAATCTTCTTGCCTTCCAGGTTGAGACAGCCGTCGATGTCCGATACGAATACCGATCCGTCTCCCATGGATTCCACGACATGCTCCCCCTTGTTGAATCCCTCTTTAACCTCGAACGCTGCGTCCACCTTCTCTCCGTAAATGTCCATGCCGTCTTCGGGTTTTACCCCCGGGACCTTCTTTAAGACTTCCTGACCGCGCCTGATCTCGATAATGGAGTCGACCTCCTTGAAATCGATGCGCCCGTCCTCGAGGAACTTGCCGGCCTTCTTCTCAAGCTTGATGAGTGGAATGAAATACTCGTCGTATCCGGTGACCGGCTCTTTCCCCCTGGCTACGAGCACGCGATTGACTGCCGGTTGCCCCAGGTCGATCTTGGCGAGCTGGTCTTCGATCGATTCCTTGTCGAGAATGGCGAGTATCTTTCTTTGCTGGAGCGTTTTTTCGATGTCGACATACGCGGGTACTTTCATGAATTTAGTGGGAAATATGATAAAATATGCCCTCACCTTGTCCTTGGATATCTGGATTGGAGTGACGAGCCGCAGCTTCTGGGTGTTCCGGTCGAGTAGTACAAATCCGTAATCGGAGGCTTTGTAGGTCGATGAAAACTGGTCGTGGTAAATCCCCTCTCCCGGTTTGAATGAAGGGTTCTTTTCGATAACGTAATATGAATACCCCTTGTCGATTTCTAGCGCGGCGTCTGCGGGGTCCTCGACACTGATCACTTTTGAGACTATTTCATCACGATAAACAAAGTTGTGCGGGGAAGAGAGCACGACCGCTTTTTCTCCCTTCTCGTCGGTCTTCTCCACAAACATTCTGGAGACGGCAGTGTCAAAATAGCATAATGCGAGCTTCATTAAACCTCGTCGGGCGCCATCGGCTTGAGGCCGCCGCACAGGGCTTGCATAGTATATCAAACAGCCGTTTTGCGGTATAGTATTATTTTCGTATCTATTAACTAAAATATTCATTGAATAATATTATCGGCTCCAGGGCCTTGATTTTTATGCCGTGGATGGTTATTTTCATTTGTACCATTACCGATAATTATAGAGGGCCGATGCGCCGCTCAGAGGTAAAATGAACAAAGACGCCAGCAGGCTCAATGACATCATCCGAATCGGGTCCGACCTCAACGATATCCAGGACCTCGATATCCTGCTCGAAAGGATCCTCTCCGAGGCGAGGAAGGTCGTTAACGCCGACGCCGGATCGATCTATATACGCGACGGCGACCATCTCGTGTTCAGCCACTCCCAGAACGACACCCTGCAGAAAAAACTGCCCGAAGGCCAGAAACTGATATATACGACATTCAGACTCCCGATCAACCAAAAATCTCTTTCCGGCTATGTCGCCTCGACCGGTGAGATTCTCAATACGCCCGATGTCTATAACATCCCTCCCGAGGCAATCTATCATTTCGATTCGACATACGACCAGATTTCCCAGTACCGGACCACCTCGGTCCTTACCGTTCCGCTCAAGACAAGCCGCGACGTTATCGTCGGTGTTTTGCAGATCATCAATGCAATGGACTATTCGGGCGGGTTTATCCCGTTCGACGGCGAACTGGAGCCCTACGTCCGGCACTTCGCCGGAATCGCTAGCATGGTGCTCCAGCGCGCGCAGATGACCCGCACGCTGCTTCTGCGTATGATAAGCATGGCGGAGCTTCGGGACCCCAAGGAAACCGGAGCGCATGTCAATCGCGTCGCGTCATATTCTGTTGAATTGTACGAACGCTGGGCCCAGCGCCGCGGCATTCCCCGCCAGACCATCGACCGGAACAGGGATATATTGCGCATGGCGGCGATGCTGCACGATGTCGGCAAGGTCGCCATATCGGACCTGATTCTTAAAAAACCTGCGAAGTTCACCGAAGAGGAATTCGAGATTATGAAGCGGCATACCTATCTCGGCGCGCGGCTTTTCCACGAGAGGCAGTCCGAATTCGACGAGGTCGCCGCCGTCGTCGCACTGACCCATCATGAGAACTGGGACGGCACGGGCTACCCCGGACGCGTTGACGGGAACACCTGCGAACCGATCGACCAGCATGCCGGGGGAAAGACCGAACCGCTTAAAGGTGAGGAAATCCCCATCTTCGGTCGCATTGTCGCGCTTTCCGACGTATACGACGCGCTCTCGTCGCGCCGCGTGTACAAGGAGCCGTGGGAGGAAGACTCGGTGCTCGATGAAATTAAAAAGCTCTCAGGCCGAAAGTTCGACCCGGAGCTTATTGATGTATTTTTCGAAAATCTCGATTTTATCCGCTCAATCAGGCAGCGCTATCCCGAAACGGACTGATGCCGTACGTCCTACTTCACCATTCCCTTCTTAATGAGGAGCTCGGCGATCTGCACGGCATTAAGCGCGGCGCCCTTGCGTATGTTGTCCGAAACGATCCACATGTTGATGCCGTTGGGAATCGACTCGTCCTCGCGGATTCTGCCGACGAACACATCGTCTTTTCCCGCCGCGTTGATGGCGAGCGGATACAGGTTCTGCGCGGGATCGTCCTGGACAGTCACCCCGGGAGCGTTTTTCATAAGCTCGCGCACTTTTTCCGCCGATATCTTTTTCTCAGTTTCAATGTTAACGCTTTCGGAGTGGCCGTGATATACCGGAACGCGGACGGTGGTGGCCGTCACGCCTATGGCATCGTCTCCCATAATTTTCCTGGTTTCGTTCACCATCTTCATCTCTTCCTTCGTGTAGCCGTTCGGCAGAAACACGTCGATGTGCGGAAGTGCGTTGAATGCGATCTGGTGGGCATATACTTTGCGCTGGGAGATCGGTCTCTCCTGCACGAGGTCCTTTACCTGTATGCCGAGTTCCTCAATCGCTTTGAGCCCTGTTCCCGATACCGCCTGGTACGTGCTTACCACGATGCGTTTGATCCTGGCATGGTCGTGGATCGGCTTGAGCGCCACGACCATCTGGATCGTCGAGCAGTTGGGGTTGGCGATGATCCCCTTGTTCCAGTCCACGTCGTCCGGGTTTACCTCGGGCACCACCAGCGGAACGTCCGGGTCCATGCGCCAGGCCGAGCTGTTGTCGATGACCACGCAGCCCGATTCCGCCGCCCTGCGCGCCACCTGTTTGCTGATCGAAGCGCCCGCGGAGAACAAACCTATATCGTAACCCTTGAATGAATCGTTGCCGACCGCCTCGACCGTGACCGTGCGTCCGCCAAACTCGATCTGCGTGCCAACGGTGGACGCCCCGAGGAATCGTATCTTGTCTATCGGAAATTTCCGCTCGAGCAGTATCTTGCGAAACTCGATACCCACGGCGCCAGTCGCCCCGAGAATCACCACGTTGTACTTTTTCATCGGCTGACCTCCTCTCGTCTATATCAACACCATGCGGCGGTTGTTGTAAAACCGGGTTGCAGCGAGAGGGCCCCCTCCATGAATGGAAAGAACCCTCTCCGGTACGTGCGGTAAAACAACAGTCTGTGTGTAGTGTCCAATTTTCACACATTCGCGTAAATTGAATAGCAATGGTGCGTGCCTGGGTTTGTCAAGAATAATCGGGCGTATACAATAAAATTCCATCATTTTATTGATATCCGGGGTTTGATGCATTAGATTTTTTATGAACGAAGGTTTGTTCATTCCGGGGTAATGGCATAACACGAAGTGAAAAGATCGTAATTTCCGCGCGGACGCTGTTTTCGCGGCAGGGATAAACCCCTTGTATTTCAGCCTTCCCGCAACATTTACGATCCCCGATGGGCAAATTGTACTGGCGCGCCCGGTACACTTCGCCAACCATCAATATTGACGACATTTCTGTTTGACATCGGCTCTCCCTTCGTGTATAGACATAGGAGTAATCCAGTATGGAGGGCCGCATGTACCAGAAAATCGCGGGTTTGCTTTTCATTACGGCGCTTGTGCTCCCCAACGGATGCGGCACGGGCAGATACACGGATATCAAGAGCGTCATGGGCGATATTATCGACGCGCGCGGGCGGTTCGTGGCCGATGTGAAACAGGCCAAAACCCCGAAAGAGGCCGCCGATGCAATCATCGCGCTCGGGACCGAAATGAAAAAACTCTGGCCCCGTTACGAGGAACTTGAAAAGAAGTATCCCGAACTTCAAAATCCCGACTCCCTTCCCCTGGAATTGAAGCAGCT
>JBFZEY010000466.1:0-2700 GCA_041306625.1 Spirochaetota bacterium
CGATCGCGTACTGGATGTTCATGAGGCCGACCACGTTCAACTCGACGGCAATGCGTCGTGTGTAGTCCTCGATGGTCCAGATATGCTTTTCGGGGATGCTCACCGGCGGAATGACGCAGGCCGAGTCGCCCGAATGGATGCCGGCCAGTTCGATATGCTCCATCACCGCCGGGACGAAGGCGTTCTCGCCGTCGCAGATGGCGTCGGCCTCGGTTTCGATGGCGTTCTCGAGGAACTTGTCGATGAGGATGGGCCGCTCGGGCGAAACCTCGACCGCCGCCTCCATGTACTGTTTCAGCATTTCGGGGTAGTGGATGATCTCCATGGCACGCCCGCCCAGGACGTACGAGGGGCGCACGATGAGCGGATAGCCGATATCCTCGCCGATGGCGAGCGCCTGCTCCAGGGTGCTGGCCATTCCCGAGCGGGGCTGGGGGATGCCGAGCCGGTCGATGACCTTGCGGAAGCGGTCGCGGTCTTCTGCCAGGTCGATCGATTCGGGCGTGGTGCCGATGATCTTCACTCCCGCGCGCAGCAGCTCTCCCGCGATGTTCAGCGGCGTCTGTCCGCCGAACTGGACGATGATCCCCTCGGGCTTTTCCTTCTCGTAGATGGAGAGTACGTCCTCCACGGTGAGCGGCTCGAAGTAGAGCTTGTCCGAGGTGTCGTAGTCGGTCGAGACCGTTTCGGGATTGCAGTTTACCATGATGGATTCGTAGCCCATGTCGCGGAGTGTGAAGGCCGCGTGCACGCAGCAGTAGTCGAACTCGATCCCCTGGCCGATGCGGTTGGGGCCACCGCCCAGCACCATGATCTTGCGACGGTCGGACACACCGACGCGGTTCTCACCGATGTATGTCGAGTAATAGTACGCGGCGTTCTCGACACCGCTGACCGGAACGGCGTCCCATGCCTGCCGTATGCCGAACGAGAGCCTGCGCTCCCGTAGCTCGCTCTCGGGCTTTCCCAGAATACGGGAGAGATAGCGGTCGGAAAAGCCGTCGCGCTTGGCCCTCCTGAGCAGTTCCTCCGGAATATCCTTTCCTTTATAAGCGAGGATCTCCTCCTCGAGGTCCACGAGCTCTTTCATCTGTTCGATGAACCATCGTTTGATGTACGTCCTCGCGGACAGCATTCCGATGTCGGCGCCCTTGCGGAGCGCCTCGTACATGATGAACTGCCGTTCGCTCGTGGCATTGCCGAGCATTGCCAGAAGATCATCGAGGCCGCGTTCGTGGAAGTCCCTGGCGAAGCCGAGGCCGTAGCGCCCGGTCTCCATCGAGCGTATGGCCTTATGCAGGGCCTCCTTGTAATTTTTTCCGATGCTCATGGCCTCGCCGACCGAGCGCATCTGCGTGCCGAGGCGGTCCTCCACTCCCTCGAATTTTTCGAAGCCCCATCGCGGGAATTTAACGACCACGTAGTCTCCCGAAGGCGTGTACCTGTCGAGCGTGCCGTCGCGCCAGTAGGGGATCTCGTCAAGCGTGAGCCCGCATGCCAGCAGCGACGAGACGAAGGCGATCGGGAAACCGGTTGCCTTGGAGGCGAGCGCCGACGAGCGCGAGGTGCGAGGGTTGATCTCGATGACCACCACGCGGCCCGTGGCCGGGTCGTGGGCGAATTGCACGTTGGTGCCGCCGATCACCTCGATCGACTCAACGATTGCGTAGGAATACTCTTGAAGTCGCTTCTGGAGTTCGGCGCTTATAGTGAGCATCGGCGCCACGCAGAACGAGTCGCCCGTGTGGACGCCCATGGCGTCAACGTTCTCGATGAAGCACACCGTGATCATTTTACCCTTCGAATCGCGGACCACCTCGAGCTCCAGCTCCTCCCAGCCGAGGACCGACTCCTCGACCAGCACCTGGCCCACCAGGCTCGCCGACAGGCCGCGCGGTACGATTATGCGCAGTTCCTCCAGGTTGTACACTAGCCCGCCGCCGGTGCCGCCCATCGTGTAGGCGGGGCGGATGACCAGCGGGAAGCCCATCCGCTCGGCGATCTGCTCGGCCTCCTGCACGCTGTAGGCCGGCTCGCTCTTCGGCATCGGGATGCCGAGCGTGTTCATGGTTTCCTTGAAGGCGATCCGTTCCTCGCCGCGCTCGATCGCGTCAGCCTGCACGACGATGATGCGCACGCCGTATTTGTCGAGGATGCCTTTTTTATGCAGTTCGGATGAAAGATTGAGGCCCGTCTGGCCCCCCAGGTTGGGAAGCAGGGCGTCGGGCCGCTCCTTTTCTATGATCATTTCCAGCATTTCGACATTCAGCGGTTCGATGTAGGTGGCATCGGCCATGCCGGGATCGGTCATGATCGTCGCCGGGTTGGAGTTTACCAGCACAATGGAATAGCCGAGCGAGCGGAGCGCCTTGCAGGCCTGGGTGCCGGAATAGTCGAACTCGCAGGCCTGCCCGATAACGATCGGTCCGGAGCCTATGATGAGTATCTTGTTGATGTCGGTGCGTTTGGGCATGGGAATCCTCGATGGTTTAGCGTTGCTGACTTTATGTTAAGTTTCGCTAAAATATCGCCGCGCCGCCGGCCCTCCTGTCAACAAGAATATTCAGACCGCGGAGGCAAAGGAGGCCAGGGCGCGGGCGGCGGCCGAAGGGTCCTTCCGGCGCGGATCGTACCCCATTTCGCGCCATCGGTTTGCAAGCGCGCCGAACATCGCGAAGGGAGTCTCAAAGCTCACCTCGA
>JBFZEY010000467.1:0-3423 GCA_041306625.1 Spirochaetota bacterium
GGCTGCGGGTATTACCTGTTTGTCAGAAAGAACCGGTAAGCATGCAAGGGATCAGTAATGAACAGTGATAGTATTCGAAGCGGCATTTTAGCTTCGCGGAATGAAATAACGGCCCTTTTAAGCGAGATGATCGGCATTCCTTCGCCGACCGGTAAGGAAGCCGAAATGGGCAGATGGCTGGCGCAATGGCTGGACCGTACCGGGTTTCAGGTGAATACATTCGACATCGATCCTGAAAGACTCGAGAAAAGATATCCCGAATCTTTTTACCGTTTCAACTATCCCTATGAGAACAGGCCTAACGTTGTCGGCGTACTGCCCGGGAAGGGGAAAGGACGCAGCCTCATGCTCAATTTTCATCTCGACGTGGTAGACGTCGACCGGTCGCTTTGGACAAGGGACCCGTGGAAAGCCGGGATCGAGGACGGGTTGCTTTACGGGAGGGGTTCCTGTGATATGAAAGGAGGGGCCGCCGCCATGCTGTACGCGGTAAAGGCGATCATCGGAAGCGGCGCCAATCTGAAGGGTGATCTCATCGTATCGGGTGTGATAGAGGAGGAGGGACCCGGTAACGGGATACTGGCATTGCAGGAAAGGGGTATCCGGGCCGATGCCTGCGTCATACCGGAACCGACCGACATGAGGCTCTGTACCGCCCTTACCGGGGGAGCATACCTCATTGTCACGGTAAAAGGGAGCGGTGCCCATTCGACTATGATGTGGGAAGGAGTCAACGCCCTGGAAAAGGCCGTGGTGGTGGTAAAGGGGATCGAAAAGTGGCGGGATCTGCGGAAGGGTGCGATGATTGACCCGCGCTACTCCCATGCCCCGGACGTGGCGGCTTCATCGCCGGTGGTTAACATAATGAGGGCCGACAACGGAAATATCGGCAGGATACCCGGCAGGGCGCAGGTGTGGACGAGAGCGGCGGTGATGCCGGGGGAAGACCCGAAGCGCATAGCGGACGCCATGCAGGAAGTAATTTTATCGGTGACCGATACCGATCCCTGGCTGGCGAAAGAGAGGCCGGAATTCTCCTGGATTATTCTCGGGGGAAGAAGTTACCCCGCCGAGATCAGCGAAACGCACGAAAGCGTGAAGCTTTTTCGCGATTCGATAGGTGCGGTTACCGGGAACGCCGCCAAGCCCGCCGGTTTCGTCAGTCCCGCCGACATGCAGCAGCTTCTCAATATAGATCCCCGGACCCCGACATTCATGTTCGGTCCCGGCAGTATTACGCAAGCTCACACCGAGGATGAATATGTCCCCGTTGACCAGGTCGTAAAGACGTCGGCAATACTGGCCGATTTCATCCTGCGCTGGTGCGGTGTTGAATAACAGAGAATCATAAGTTAAGAGGAACACATAATGAATGACAACGGTATTACCGGAGTAATCGACGTATGCGTGATCCCCCCGCTTCCGGAGACGCTGGACGGTTTCGCGAACCCAACGGGCCCATTCGCGAAATACAACCAGCTCTATTCGGACAAGGAGAAGGAGTCGGCGATGCGGGCGATGAAAAGCGATCCCGCGGGCTTTCTGCTCGCCCTCATGGACGACGCCGGGGTCGACAAGGCACTTCTGACCGCCGAGGACGCGGAGACCACCTTTAACATGGTGACGCCGAACGAGACGGTGTACGAATTTGTCATGAGCAATCCGGAACGGTTCCTTTTCATGGGGGCGGTGGACCCCCACAAGGGGATGAAGGCCGTCCGCCAGATCGAGCACCTTGCCGAAAACATGAACATGAAATGCCTCTGCCTCGAGCCGTGGCTGCACAAGATCAACAGCAACGACAAGCTCTACTATCCACTCTATGCGAAGTGCGTGGAGCTGGATATGCCTATATGGATACACACCTCTCTGAACTTCGTGCCGACGCTGCCAATGGACTTCGGCCGGCCCATCTACCTCGACGAGGTGGCCGGCCATTTCCCCGAGCTCAAAATAATCGCGGGGCACGGCGGCTGGCCGTGGGTGCCGGAGATGATGGCAGTGCTCTGGCGGCATGAGAACGTGTATACCGACATCGCGGCGATAAATCCGCGCTACCTTGCCGCCGACGGGTCGGGCTGGGACACGCTGATGCGTTACGGCAACACGATCCTCAAAGAGAAGATTCTGTTCGCGACGGCGTGGCCGGCACAGGACTTCAAGACCGGAGTGAAAGAGGTCATGGCCCTGCCGCTCAAGGACGAGGTAAAGGCGCTGTGGCTCGGAGGGAACGCGAAACGACTGCTGAAGATTTAACCTGTGACCATAAACAACAAAGCGCTCGCGGCGGGAATGCTCGTCATACCGCTTACGGCGCGAAACGATACGGGCGTACGGGCATAAACCGGCCCCGATCGCGAAAATAAAGGGAGCGAGAAATGCAAATGAAAAGATCAATGACAGCCCTGGCGTTGGCGACCGTTATGCTGTGCATGCTTGCGAATATGGCCTTTTCGGCCCCGCAGAAACAGGAGTACCGCCACGTGGTGGCGCTCGGGGCCGACCGCTCATGGAGCGAGGGTGATGACAGCCTGGGGCCCATCATCGCGTATTATTACTTTAAAGAGGACTTCACCAACCCGAACCTCTACGCGCAGTTTACGCTTACGACCACCGACACCTATTTTAAATTCGGATGGCGCACCGACAGCGTGGACATTGGTGTTCAGCCCATGCTCCAGCATTTCTGGTATGGCGGCTATTCGGCCTACGACAGGGGTGATTCCGACGAGACACGTCGCTTTTACGGCAACAGTGCCGGCGGTATCGCCTATCTCAGGCTTTCACCGGGAAGCGTCTTCTCAACCACCGTGGCCTATCGCGGCACCTATCATTTCTATGCCGACATGGAGGACACCGAAATCGATCTTCCCGACGGGCACTGGCAGAACATGGGAAGCGTCGAGCTCGCGCTCAACACGGTGAAGGAGAAAAACCTGGGACGCATTAAGCACGGGGTGCTCGCAAAGGCACGCTACGAGCACGCGCGCAGGGTCGGTTACGGCACCTTCGAAGACACCGCGGCGATTGAGGATTCGCGCGAGGATATTGCGAACAAACTGTATTTTACTCTCGGGGCGTATTATAACATGCCGGGCGATTTCACCCTGCTTCTCGACGTGGTGGGAGGGGCGCAGTACGGCGTGGACCGTAACAATGCGGAGAAGATCGGCTATTTCTGCGCCGACCACGCCGTGGTGCCCGGCTATTACGCGGCCGAGTTTTACCACGACCGATACGCCGTTGCCGGTGCGCAGATCGGCATTCCGATAAGGCCGTGGGACACGCGCATACAGCCCGGCTATTACGTGCTCTACATGCCCGAGCACAACCACGTCGTCGGCGTGCAGGACTATCCGCGCACCATTTACCGGGGCGTCTCCCTGGGCATCAGCACGAAGCTCGGCGACGTGCTTCCGTTCT
>JBFZEY010000468.1:0-6062 GCA_041306625.1 Spirochaetota bacterium
TGAAATCGTTTGAAATCGACACGTTGAGGTTGAATATCCGCAGATCGCCGGCAAGTGTAAGCCCGATATCCTCGAACTTGACGGCTTTTCCAAAGTTGTCTTTGAAGAAAACGCTGAGCGAATCTTTCAGCAGCCTCTCGGGGGCGACCCATGACAGGTATATTCGCAATACGATGAACAGCGTTAAAAGGACCGCGGCTGCGGCTCCAATTTTAAACAGTATTGACTTTTTAATGGCTTTCGTTAATATGTTGAGCATGGCAGTATTCAAGTATTGCTTAAAGCAGCAATGATATCGCGTCAAGTACATTAGCCACGGTTCACCGGTAAATAAGGCCATGCCTGAAAAACGATATATCAAAAAGCTTCTGCAGATATCAGAGAAATTCGATATCGATCGCTATGAAGATCCTGATTTCATCAAGTCCCACGTCTCCTTTGAGGGAATGCCCCGAAAACACGCGACCGACACCAGAAAAATCGTGCTGCTCACCGATCCTTTTTCCGAAGAAAACCGCTTTTATGAGTTTCCGATCAGCTCCATAAGCTTTATCGAAGAAATCGGTACGATCACCTCGGAGGACGGGCGAAGCGCCCAGAAACTGCGCCTCTGGATAAAGAGGGGCACCCTTGGACTCAGGTACACGCCTTTCATCGTTTGAATCGCCTTATATTTGAAAGTTTTTGTTCCAATTATTATTTGCATTTTCCAACGTCCACGCTAATATTAGCAGGAGTTGGCTTTCCCTCATTTTCGTCCAGATGCTTCGGGGACATTGAGGCGGCGAATACTTCTCATCTTTCCGGGAAAAGACATGGCCAAACGCGCGATCGAGACCATTCGCGAAAAGAACATCATCATCAACAGCATCATCGAGATGATGCTCGCGCGGAATAATTTTCTCATCTGCGGACATAAAAGCCCGGATGAAGACTGCATCGCGAGCATGGTGGCTTTCGCCATTCTGCTGACCAAGTTCGACAAGTTCCCGCAGATATACCTTCCCGGGTCGATACCCGGCAGCCTGCAATACCTGGTAAACATCTGCAAATATAATTCGATACGTATCGTCAGCGGAAAGCAAAGGATAGTGAACAGCATCGACGCCATCGTAATCTGTGACACGCCCAAACGTTCCATGCTCGACATCAGCCCTAAAATCGCCCGCATGATGAATAACGATGCAATCGTAAAAATCGAAATTGACCATCACCTCGGCGGTGACAGCGATTATATCGGCATGCCGGCCTACTCCCTGGTTACCGCGGCCTCATCCGCGAGTGAGCTCGTGGGCTTTCTCGCGCTCAAGTTGCGCAGCAGGAAAATGATCCTCAACAAGTACCTTATATCCGATCCGTTCTCCCGCAACTTCGTTCTTGCCATTCTTACCGGCATACTGGGAGACACCCAGAAGGGTCAGTTCCTGAAGTCGCGGAGGGAAAAAAAGTTCTATGACATTTTTTCCGGGATGTACAACTCCATTCTCGAGCGAATGACCGTAAGAGACACCAATTTCACCAACATGGAACAGATATTCCGCGAACTACAGCATCTGACCGAACGCGAGGTGGCCTGTTACGAATACATTAACTCTCGAAGGCAATTTTCCGATTCAATCGGATATGTAATCCTCCATGAAGACGATATGGAACATCTTTATGGCGAATTCGACAATGAAATCATTACCACCGTCACCAAGGCGATCGCGAACACTCTCGCCGAAAAAAGCGGCAGGCTCAGTCTTATCTGTTTCGCCGACGGAACCGGGGACGAGAAACTAGTGCAGTTTCGCATGCGCCGGGGCCATCTTTTCAGGAGCTTCGATCTGAGGGACGTACTGCAGCTGCTCAATATCGCCAACGGCGGTGGTCACGAAGGGGCCATAGGGTTTCGATTCCCACGAAATAGCATCCCCGACATGGACGCGTACGTCGCCGGGATGATCCCGCTCATCGAACAGGCGGTCGGGCGCACGCTGAAGGCATGACCGAGGGACTCATTTCATCTTTCTGATCTCGCTCAGTTCGAAAAGGGCAAGCTTGTTGTCCGAGTCCAGATTGGCGACCTTCTCGAAACAGCGTATCGCCTCAGGTCGGTTGTCCAGTTTTTTGTGCGACATCCCCAGCGCGAAATGAGCATTGGCGAAGTTCTGATCGATCACGACCGCTTCCTCGAGCATGTCTACCGAGTTCTGATAGTCCATCATCTGGTAATATGCGGCCCCCGCGATATAGAAGGCGAATTTATTTCTCTTGTCGCCCGCTATATACGACTGGATGCATTCAATCGTTTTAGCATAGTTATTCACCCGGAAATAGTTCTTTGCCAGGTTGTACAGGAGTTTTTTATTTTCCGGGTACAACGAAAGCCCGCGCTCCAGATGTTCAATGGCCTCGTAGTAACGGTTCTCCACCACCAGTTTCTTGGAATTCTTTATTATATCAACCGCCGCGTCGCGCGCGAGCTCCACCACCACCAGCGTAATATCGTCTTCCACCTGCGCGCTGCCGATAAAGCGCTGCACGTCCTCAATGATCGCACTTGTAAAGTCCTCGAGCGGCAGGTTCCTGTTCTTCACGACCACGGCCTGCAGCCGCTCGAGTGAATATTCGTGCCTCTGCGCGTCGATGGCTTCGGGTATGCCGTCCGTATACAGTAAAAGCCTGTCGCCGTATTTCATCTTCGAGGTCTTTTCCTCGTAGGTGTCGCGCGCCTCCTCGATGGCGCCGATGAAGAGACCGTTTGTGTCGAGCAGTTCGGTCGTTTCCACCCCCGCGCGGAGCAGTATGGCCTTCTGATGGCTTGCGTTCGCGTACGTTACCGTATAGTCCTCGTCAATCGACAGGAAAAAACAGGTCAGGTAATCCTGTGTCTTTACGTGGTCAATAATGTTCTGGTTAACTTCCTGGAATATACGCCTTGGCGAATCGTGTTTGTTGCAGGCGTTGCTGAATGAAATCTTGGCCATCGTCGTCACAAGCGCCGCGGGAATACCGTGGCCCGAAACGTCGGCCATTAAAAGACCCAGCTTGTTGCCCTTTAACTGATAGACGTCGTAAAAGTCCCCCCCGATTTTCTCCATCGCGATATAGCGAATTGAGAACTTGAGTTCGTTCCAGTCGTCTATGCGGCCCGGAAGAATGCCGCGCTGTATGGTGCTGGCGATATCGAGCTGCTTCTGGATAAGGTCGTCCCGCTCCTTCAGGTCGGCAAGTGCGCCCTGCAGCTCAGCGGTCCGCTGCTCTACCTTCATCTCGATATTTTTGCGGTACTCCCTTATTTCGCGGGCCATTTCGACGAAACTGTATTCTATCGTGGAGAACTCCCTGTCCAGCGAAATAACCCGAAACTCCGCGTCCCCGCCGGTCGAAATTTCCCTGGCCACCCGGTTCATCTCCCTGAGAACGCGTAATATGGAGCTGGAATTGACCGACATTAAAAACACCATCGTCATAACGGCCACAACAAGGTATACTATTACAGCCGTAATGTCAGCCTGGAAGAAAAACCTGCTCTTCTCCATCAGCGCCGTGAAGGTAAGCAGCGCGAGCACCATCAGGATGAGGAAGAACGAGAACTTGACCCTGACGCCGGCGAGTACCCTCGGGAAGGTGACGATTCCCCGGGCGAGAAGCGTATTGTAACAGGTCGCCCGCTCGTAACCGGTGATGATTTCCGTGAAAAGGTATGTGGACATTCCATACAGGATGAGCAGCACGATCGCCGATATCCCGACTATTTTTATCATCGTTTTAAATATCACGGGGTCGAAGGTGCCGCTGAAGCGCATGTCAAAATATATGGCGATTATAAACAGCACGCCGCTCAGCATCGCGTAAAAAACGGCGCTGAACATATTGTACAGAGGCAGGTCGGAGACACCGGCGTACAGCGCGCCAAGATCGTCATTGCTGATTTCACCGCGCAGGATTTCTCCGTCGAAATACCTGTTTATCATTCTGAACGATTTCACAAACGCCGGGACGCCCAGGCGGGTCAGCATGCCAAACTGCATATAATGGAGCGCGGTGACCGTCGCGATAACCCACGGGAACCACTTGATGAAAAGAACATTGATCTGATCAGGAGAGGAGAGAAGGAAAGATGTGCCGAGAAAATATCCGAACGTGGCGCCCACCCATCCGCCGAAAACGGTCAGAAAGGCGAGCGCAAACGTGTAGCTGATTTTTCTTGCTAGAAAGTAGAATAATCTCATATCGGCACCTTGTTACCCTGGATCACGCCCCGGTTACAGGGCGACAACCGCGAAAACGCCGAAGTGGTCCGAGGGATGTATTCCCTCGTAAGGACGGTCAAAACACACGGAAGAGTCCAAGACCTTCCCGGCGCCGAGCGATTTATTGAGCAGAATGAAGTCTATCCTCTTTCCGGTTCCCTCATTTATACTGTTGAGATGCTCGTATAAAGAATCAAACCTTTTTTCAGTATCGTTCAAATAAAAGCCTTTGATGTTTGTATTGAGAACGGGATCCCATGTGTGACCGGGAAGACGCGAAACGCGCGACCAGGCATCGGTGTGGCCTTTATCCGTAACGCGCCGGATCTCGGGACTGCCGATCTCGGCGTTAAAATCCCCCAGCAGAACAACATAAGCGCCCGTCGGCGCCACCGTATCGAGGTAATCAGTCATCACGGCGGCTTCGCTCATCCTCCACTCGTTATCTGACGCGAGGCGTTTGACGGCGTCCTCGTACTGATCGTCGCCATACCCCCATTTCTCTTTCAGCCTGCGCAGCGTTTCCTGCGTTTTCGCGTCGTCCGGAGGGGATGCGTGCCAGTGGGTGACCGCGGCGTAGAGATCTCGGCCGTTCACCCTCATCCTGCCGACAAGCACCTGAGTGGCATCCTGCGTGTGAAAGGAAAACATATTTCCGATAAACCCGCCGCCCGAAAGTTGTTTCCTGCCGGCGAGCGAAAGACCGAGGTCCTTTTTCGCTAGGATCGCATCCCCCTCACGAAGGTTCCACGGCAATCCCACCCTGCCGACATGCAGGCCGGAAACACCCACGTGATAGATATAATCGTAATCTATCTCCTTCGCCAGTCGCCGAACATAGTCGGGAAGAAAGTTCGCTTCGTTGATTCCGATGATATCCGGATCGAGACGCCGTATTTCCGCAAGCAAACCCTGGAAACGAGTCTCACGGCGCTCCGGAGTCTCGTATTCGCCCATGACCAGGGTTCCCTTGTAGTCCAGGCCGGACCATATATTGATGCTCATAAATCGCAGGCTTTCCCTGACGGCACCGTTTTCGCTCTGCTTGCGACCGCACCCGATTGTCGACATCAGGACGATCAAAAAGACGCACAAGACTAAAGAGCGTATACCCATTCCGATTCCTCCGAATGCGTTATTTATCCACGTTTGTGGATAAGTCTGTTGATAAATGTAGCATTTTTACACACAGCAATCAACGCTAATGTTGTTCTAATTCACGTCAGAATCGATATCGAGCATGGCCGGAGACTTCACACAGCGAAATCCGGCCGCAGCATCGTTATTAAGATTCGGCATACCCCCGATCTGACGCCTGGTGGTGCGAACCGCTTCGCGTCCAGAAAACCACGCACCGCCCCTCATCACTTTGAAACGCGTGCCGAATCGTCTGTTCGAATACCGGCTTTCCGGATAGGCCCTGTACCAGTCGGCCGTCCATTCGGGCGCATTACCGGCCATGTTGACGACGCCATATGAAGAATCACCGATACCCTCAAATACCGTAACTGGCAAAAGCCCCCTGGAGAAAGAACCCTTAATATCTGCCCCCGACTTGGGGTCATCCCAGAATTCCATCGTGTTCGCTTTTCCCATTATGAAGTCCGGCCCCCAGGGGTATGGCAACGGTCCGGATCGGGCGGCCGCCTTCCCGCTGCCGTAGTCGTACGCCAGCGCCGGACCGCGTGCCGCTTTTTCCCATTCCATCTCGGAGGGCAGCCGCTTGTTCGCCCATCGTGCGTATGCAGCCGCTTCCATCCAGGTCACGATCACCGGCAACTGCAACATACCTTCCTCCGGAAGCCCCCCTTTCCATGACCTCGG
>JBFZEY010000469.1:0-7110 GCA_041306625.1 Spirochaetota bacterium
CGCAGAGACTCGGATCATTTTTCAAACCGGCGTCGGTCGCGGTTATGGGCGCGTCGTCGACGCCGGGTCAAATCGGCAATGTCATTCTCGATTCCCTGGTCAATTACCAGTATTCGGGTGCCGTCTATCCGATCAATCCCAACTATGACGAGCTCATGGGACTCAAAAGTTATCCGGACCTCGCTTCGCTCCCCGAAACGCCCGAGCTTGTCGTGATCGTGGTGGACCTCGCGCGCATGCCCGAGATACTCGACGAGATGGCGCGGCTGGGATGCCATAACGCGCTTATCGTCTCTGGTGGAGGCAAGGAGCTGGGAGGCGGGCGCGCCGACCTGGAACATACAATCGCCCTGAAGGCGCGCGAACTAGATATACGGCTGATAGGTCCAAACTGCATCGGCTCATTCGACGGCGCCAGCCGATTCGATTCCTTTTTCCACAGCCACGAGCGCCTGGCGCGCCCGCCGGCGGGCCCGATGAGCTTCATAACCCAGAGCGGGACATGGGGATGCGTCTTTCTGGAGGAGGCGCGGATCACCGGTGTTTCGAAGATGGTGAGCTACGGCAACCGCGTGGACGTGGACGAAGGAGACCTGATCGCCGAGCTGGCATCCGATCCCGAAACCATGGTTATCGGAAGCTACATCGAGGGTCTGGGTGACGGTCGAAAATTCATCGAGGCCTCGTCGATGGCCGTTGCCGCGGGGAAGCCGGTGGTCGTCTTCAAGACCGGCCGGAACCGGCAGTCGGCCCAGGCCTCGGTATCGCACACGGGCGCGTACGGCGGAAGCTACGAGGTGTACGAGGGCGTGATGCGCCAGCACGGCATTGTCCTGGCCGACTCTTTCCACGAGCTCTACGCCTCGTGCGAGGCACTCGCGCTGCAGCCCCCCGCGCGCGGAAACAGGGCCGCCATGCTCTCCAACGGGGCGGGGCCGATGGTGAACGCGCTCGACCATTTTCCGCGCGCGGGCCTCGAACTCGTAACGCTCGGACGCGATTCCGTGAAGGCCATGCGCGGGCACTTCAGTTTTTTCTATATCGTCGAGAATCCGGTCGACGTAACCGGCTCGGCCACCGCGGCCGATTACGAATATGTCATTAAAACGCTTATGGACGACGCCGCCGTCGACATCATAATGCCGTTTTTCGTCTTCCAGGACACGCCGCTCGACGAGAGCATCGTTGAACGCCTTGACGCTCTGAGCGCACTGCGCGCGAAGCCCATCGTCTGTTGCGCCGCCGGCGGAGAGTATACCGAAAGGATGTCCGACGCGCTCCGTAAGGCCGGCATACCCGTGTACCCGGACGTTGCGCGCTGGGTAGCGGCCGCTTCGGCTCTTTCGCAATGGGGACGGACGATCCGAAGTCACGGCAAGTGAGCGTAAAATCATGCAGGCAATCGTGCGGGGTATGAAATGGATAAGCTGATTATTACGGCCGCTCTCACCGGCGGAATCCACGGCAAGGAGGCGAACCCGGCCCTGCCGGAGCAGCCCGACGAAATAATCCGCGAGGCCGTACGCTGTCACGATGCGGGCGCGGCGGTGGTCCATCTTCACGCGCGAGACCGTGGCGGGCGGGGTGTGGCCGACGCGCGCATCTTCGCCGAGATGAACCGGGGAATCCGCGATCGCTGCGACATCATCATACAGAACACCACGGGCGGCCCGGGCCTGCCCATCGCGGAGCGTATCACCAGCCTCGACGCGAAACCGGAGATGGCCTCGCT
Source organism: Spirochaetota bacterium (assembly GCA_041306625.1). Classification (GTDB taxonomy): domain Bacteria; phylum Spirochaetota; class UBA4802; order UBA4802; family UBA5368; genus MVZN01. The sequence continues at coordinate 1,733 of JBFZEY010000469.1, forward strand.
CAACATGGGCTCGGTCGTCTTCTTCCACCAGGGTAAGGAACTGCCTTTCATAAACCTGCGATCGGAGATCGAGGCCTTCGCGAAAGCGATGCTCGAACGCGGCATCAAGCCCGAAATGGAGGTCTACAACCCGTCGATGTTCGGCGAGATCGAAAATCTCGTCAAACAGGACCTGCTCGCCGCCCCGTATTACGTCAACTTCGTGATGGGGGTCGGGGGCATGGGCGGATTCGCAGGCACCATGAAAAACCTGGCCTTCATGATCGATCAGCTTCCGACGCGGGCCATCTTTAACGTTTCGGGGATCGGACGCGCGCAGCTGCCGATGAACACCATGGCGATCCTGTCAGGCGGCCACGCTCGTACGGGCCTCGAGGACTGCGTCAATTACCGCAGGGGAGAGCCGGCGAAATCGAACGCACAGCTCGTCGAGCGCGTCGTACGGCTCGCGCGCGAGCTCGGCCGGGAGGTCGCGACGGCCGAGGAGGCGAGGACGTTGCTGGGGATGAAATGAGAATTACAACCTGCCGTGGAGGCTCCGGGATACGGAAGAGGTAACTTTCAATGCGAGCCCCGGCCTTTTCGGGGCGTGGCAATCTCCTGTGACACTTCATGCTTTTTAATGCGCCTTTGTGTCCTCGAAGATCGTCACGTCGGCCTGCGGCCTCCTCGCGATGATACGGCTTATACAATTATTTTCCTGCATGTTTATGGCAGCAATTACAGTATGTAAGGAGAAATCAAAATGAAAATAGCGGTGATCAACGAAACAAGCGAGGGCGACCGCAATGCCGACGTTATGTCGGCGCTCGAGGGCAGGGGCCACGAAGTCATCAATGCCGGCATGACGAAGACCGGTGCACAGCCCGAGCTCACCTACATCCATACGGGCCTCCTCGCCGCGCTTCTCATAAACGCCGGCAGGGTGGAGTATGTTGTCGGCGGTTGCGGCACGGGGCTGGGATTCCTCAATTCGGTCGTACAGTACCCGGGCATCGTCTGCGGCCTGGTGGGCGATCCGCTGGCGGCCTGGCTCTTCACGCAGATCAACGGCGGCAACTGCGTTTCGCTTCCGATGCTCTACCAGTTCGGGTGGGCGGGCGACGTCAACTTCAGGTTTATTTTCGACCGAATTTTCAGCGTCGAACCCGGCGTCGGCTACCCAGCGCACCGGCAAACCTCCCAGCGCGAGAGCCGCCGGACGCTCTTCGACATCTCACGGCGGACGCACCGTTCAATGGCCGAGATTCTCGGCGCCCTCGAAGCGCCGATCGTAAAAACTGTCCTTTCGTTTCCCGGCGTGATGGAGACGCTCGACCCGGATACGCTCTCCGACGGGGAACTGCGGGGCGCGATAAAGAAGCTATCATAAGCTCCCCGTACTCCGGGGCGGTCGCGATACCAGGCGACCTTTTGTCCGAGGGAAAACGAGGCAATAATATGAACGAACGAATGAAGCGTGCACAATTGATTGCGAAACACGGGTCCATTTCCGCGGCCGTCGAGTCTGGGACAATGCCGCAATTCCAGGACCTTTCGCTCTCCGAGGCGATCGTGCTGGGTCTCTACAACCAGGGCGTGAGGAAATACGTCGGAATATTCGGCCACGGCACAACCGACATCGCCGAGGTGCTGAGGATCTACGAGGAGCAGGGCCTGGTACGGACGTTCAACGTGCGCCATGAAACGGCCGCCGCCCACGCCGCGACGGCGCTGAAGATCCTGACGGGGGAAACGGCCGCGGTCATCACTTCCGTTGGACCGGGTGCCATGCACGCATTCGCGGGCTCGCTCTGCGCCGCGTCAAATGGAGTCGGGGTGTACCATATCTACGGCGACGAGACCACCCACGACGAAGGCTTCAACATGCAGCAGATACCCCGCGACGAGCAATACCAGTTCCTGAAACTGACGGGAATGATGGGGAACGCCTACTCGCTGCAGGAACCCCGTTCAATCTTTACCGCGCTCCGGCGCGGGGCCGTACACACGTCCCGGCCGGGATTCAGCGGTCCCTTCTTCCTGCTCGCGCCGATGAACAGCCAGCCGGCGACAATCAAAGGATGCAACCTGCTCGAGTTCACGGGAAAATTCATCGCAGGCGCGCCCTCATGCACCGATGTGCACGTATTTGAACGCGCGACCGGGCTTGCAGTGAAGGCGGAGCGCGTTACCATCAAGATAGGCCAGGGCGCGCGAGGCTGCGGTGCGGAGATTGTGGAACTCGCAGGACTGCTCGATGCGGCAATAGTATGCGGCCCTTCGGCAGGCGGCATCGTCCCGAATTCGGAACCGCGCTGCATGACCGTCGGCGGCTCGAAAGGCTCCGTCTCCGGCAACTACGCAATGAACGAGGCTGAGCTTGTGGTGGTGGTCGGCGCCCGCGCGGTGTGCCAGTGGGACTGCTCGGGAACGGCCTGGAAAAAGGCCGAAAACATCATTAACTTCAACATGGACCCGCAGCATGCGGGGCATTACAACCGGACGCTTCCGGTTCTCGGCGACGCAAAGCGGAACCTGCGTGCATGGATCGATCATTTGAAGAAGACCGGCATCGCTCCCGGCGACGGAAGCTCGCCATGGGCGAAAGCCGTCTTCCAGAAACGCGCCATGTGGGAGGCGTTCAAGCGAAAGCGCTATGAGACTCCGACCCTGTACGACGATGTCTGGAAGCGGGAAGTACTCACCCAGCCGGCTGCCATCAAGGCGGTATGCGACTGGGCCGATGCCACCGGCGCCGTCAAGCTCTTCGACGCGGGCGACGTGCAGGCCAACGGATTCCAGATCGTCGAGGATGAGCGGGAGGGGCAGACCTTCACGGATACGGGATCCTCGTACATGGGTTTTGCCGTCTCGGCGGTGCTTGCATCCGCAATGGCCGACCTTCCGTTCTACCCGGTGGCCTTTTCCGGTGACGGGAGCTTCACCATGAACCCGCAAATCCTCGTTGACGGCGTCGAACACGGCGTGCGGGGATGCGTGGTGATCTTCGATAACAGGCGCATGGCTGCCATCTCGGGGCTTCAGAACGCGCAGTATTCGACGACCTATAAAACCGCCGATTCGGTCGAAGTGGACTATGTAGCGATGGCCAACTCTGTGCGTGGAGTGCTTGGTATTTTCGGCGGGACATCGATCGGTGAACTTCGATTGGCGCTTGAACGTGCGCGCGCGCATAAAGGGCTTTCCGTTGTTCACGTGCCTGTCTACTGCGGCGAGAATGAACTGGGAGGCCTCGGCGTTTTCGGCGACTGGAACGTGGGCAACTGGTGCGAGCGCGTGCAGGAGGAGCATCATCGTATCGGATTGTAGAGGGTGAGAATTTAAAAAATCGTCGTAATCGGAACGGGCGTATCGGATTATGTGTAAAGACATGGGCCAACGTCCGCGTTTTCCATCACATCAAAATACTCCCTGATGCCTGTCTTCGAGGTGTGGAGGCACGTCCGGGCTTTCCGCCTCTGCTCGGACCGAATCGCGCAGTCGGTTTATCGGCCGTTCGATCGCCGCATGAATCAGGAACGCCCCCAGATGCGAAGCCACGAGCGCAACAATGAAAAACACGGCGGTATTGGGGTACAGGCCTCCGCCATACCAGCGCAGTACAAGCGCCGCCACGGGAATGTGGCATAAAAAGAGTGGATAGGAAAGGTCCCCGAGACGACGGTCGATCGTCTTTATGATACGCGGGACCGATGAAAAATCGATCGCGCCCAGAGCGAGCACGGTGAGCAAACCGGACGCAATCGAGATGTAAAAGCCCTGCAGATAGAGCGCGTCGATATCGCTCCAGATATGACCGGCGCCGAGCATCAAACCCGCCGTGAGAGCCGTCGTCGAGAACGCAAGGGCCGGCCGCACGCTGAGTCGCGTGCGGATAAAATAGAGCGCCGCGCCTGCGCTGAAGGCAAGCGAGCCCGCCTGCAGGGGAAAATAACGGTAATACCAGAACTGGTATTCGGTCGGGTGGAGCAGTACCAGATGTGTCGTGTAGGCGAGGCTCGCCGAAAGCCACAGGAAAGCGATGAACCGGTTCCGTGAAAAACCGAGCGCCATCAGGCAATAGAAAATCAGTTCGATATGGAGCGACCACGCCGGTATGACCAGCGTGGCTTTCGTAGGGTGGCTCGCGCCTAGTATGACGATGTTTTCGAGCCACATGGCGCATGTCGAGGGGAGCGAAAAATTTCGGTGGACGGCCGCGGCAATGTTCGGCATTTGGTACGCAACGACCGCGGAAAGGACGAGCACCGCCCAGTAAGGAGGGTAAATGCGCAGCGCGCGATTGGATAGAAAGCGCGCGATACCCGACGGGTTGAAGGAATAGCGCTCGTGGAGCACCAGTGTCATCAAATAACCGCTCAGAATGAAGAAGGTGTAGACGGCGTAATTGCCGGCCCATGGGGTAATCTTCCAGAGGTGCGTCTGGACGACCATCAGTGCGAGAATGTAACGAAGAATGCCAAACATGCCGGGAACGCACCATGCGATTACGCAATTTCGAAAACCTGGGCAAAGAGGTACGCTCTATATTCAGTCTCGCCCGATGTCACTCATTTTATTTGTGCCGGCGGACTTTAGATGGATAAGGGTGGCGAACGGGAGCGGGAAAACTCCGTAAGCGGTACCGGGAAACGACTAAAATTATAAATGAGTTACAAAAACATTTATACACGGGCGTGTGTCGGGAAATGTTTTCATCTGCACGAGCCGCAGGCCGCCAACGGTACATTTTGGGCAGAAAAAAACTTGACAGCCACCGCGTGTTTTACCTAATGTAATCCACGCTGAGGGTTGCTAGCTCAACTGGCAGAGCACCTGACTCTTAATCAGTAGGTTCCGAGTTCGATTCTCGGGCAACCCAATCCGTCTCTCCCCGGGCAGGACGGCCGCACGGAGAAAAGTAGTTGAAAATAACACCCGAGCGCCGATATTTGACTGCAGGGCGAGCGTGGCGGAACTGGCAGACGCGCCAGACTTAGGATCTGGTACCGTAAGGTGTGGGGGTTCAAGTCCCTTCGCTCGCAAAAAATGCGGGAATAACTCAGTGGTAGAGTGCAACCTTGCCAAGGTTGACGTCGCGGGTTCAAATCCCGTTTCCCGCTCAGAATAAAGCCCCCGGAAACACCGGGGGTTTACATTTTCAAAGGCTTGCAGTAAACGCATACCTCCCCTCTAAAATCCGCTTGTCAGGAACCGTTTCAAATTTAATACTTCAAAGGGGCTCACCCCGGGCAGTCGGGCGGCACTCTCCATCATCACCTCGCGACGAATAAGAGTTACTGCTCACCGACCAGCCGCATGAAATCTCCGCTATACCCGTCAAGCCTCTCCAAGTCACATCCGCTCATGCCGGAAGAATGTCGTCAGGTATTCAT
>JBFZEY010000470.1:0-4785 GCA_041306625.1 Spirochaetota bacterium
ATTCCCCGGGTATGGCACGACACTTTACGTCGGGATCGGCGTTCCGATTCCAGTACTCGACGAGGATATGGCGCTGCGAACGGGCGTCAGCGATGATGAGATAACAACGGAGATCGTGGATTACGGTGTCCCGTCGCTTGCGCGGCCCAGCGTCGGCAGAGCGAGCTACGCGGAGCTCAAGTCAGGTTCCGTGCGGATCGGCGGCAGGCGCGTCCGCACCTCCCCTTTATCGAGCCTCTCTATGGCGCGGCGGATCGCCGGGGAGCTTAAACGCCGCATCCGATCCGGAGGATTTCTTCTCACCGAGCCGGTCGAAAGGCTTTCCGCACGGGGTTCCGCGAGGCCGATGGCGATGAGGAAGCCGTCCGGCACACGCGTCACGGGAATCCGTGAAACTGAAGGTCGCGGCGCCTCGGCTCGGGGGGACGGAACCCGGGGTCCCGATACCGTTGCCGGGGAGTGATGCGGTATGGCGCGTCGCGACGAAGATCGCAGGCTCCCCGGAGCCGCGGGGGAGAGATCAGGCGTGGAGCGTCGAATCGTGCGAATGGACGAGACGATCGCCACTATAATCGCCGAGCCGGAGTACATCCCTGTCGCGATCGATGAGATCGCACGGCGCCGCGCAGATCTTGAAAACTGGATCCGGCGCGATCGCCGGTTTCTCACCACGCTCGAGCCTTACGAAGTCCCTCAGGATGCCCCGGAGATAGCAGGGCGAATGGCGCGCGCCGGAGCGCGAATGGGGGTGGGGCCGATGGCAGCGGTCGCGGGAGCTATCGCCGAGTGCGCTCTGCGGGCGATGATGGAAGCTGGAGCGGAGCACGCGATCGTCGACAACGGCGGCGATATCGCGATGCGCCTGTCGCGTCCCGCGACTGTCGGCATATTCGCCGGGCCTTCCCCGATCCGCGACATCGCACTGAGATTCGAGCCTCAAGACGGGATCGTTTGTGTCTGCACATCGTCGGGTACGGTCGGGCATTCGCTCAGTTTCGGCCGTGCCGACGCGGCGATAGCGATTGCGGAAAGTGGAGCGCTGGCCGATGCCGCCGCGACGTCTCTCGGGAATGCCGTTACAGCAAAGGACGCCGCGGCGATCGAAAGGTCCATGGCTCCGATCCTTGCGGCTGGTGCAAGCAGTCTTCTTGTCATCATCGGCGATCTGCTGGTCGGGGCAGGCGAAGTGCCCGAGATCGTGCGGGTGCATATAGATTATGAGTGCATCACGACGGGGTGATCGAACGGGCGTGAATTCTGACTGTACACGGGATGCCCGCATGGTGTAGCATCCGGGGCACCAGGAATATTATCAGATGAAATGGCCGGATTAACCTGAGGATTGCCATGATAGGCGAGACGGTTTCCCATTACAGGATCCTCGAGAAACTCGGCGAGGGCGGGATGGGGGTTGTATACAGGGCCGAGGACTCGAGACTGGGGCGTTTTGTGGCCCTGAAATTCCTTCCGCCCGAACTGACCCGCGCTGAAGAGGCGATCGAACGGTTTGTCCTGGAGGCCAGGGCAGCTTCCGCTCTCGACCACCCCAATATCTGCACAATCCACGAGATAGATGAGACGAAGGAAGGCCGGACATTCATCGCCATGGCGTACTACGAAGGAGAATCGCTGAAGGCGAGGATCGCTCGCGGGCCGATCAAACTCGACGAAGCGCTCGAAATCTCAGGCCAGATCGCCATGGGCCTCTCCAAAGCGCACGGCGAAGGGATCGTTCACCGCGACATAAAACCCGCCAACATCTTCGCAACGAAGGACGGCCTCGTGAAGATCCTCGATTTCGGCGTGGCCAAACTGTCGGGCATGAAGTTGACGAAGACCGGCGGCACCCTCGGCACGGCTCCGTACATGTCGCCCGAGCAGGCGAGGGGCGAAGAGGTGGACGGCAGGAGCGACATCTTCTCGCTCGGCGCGGTGCTCTATGAAATGATCGCCGGGAGGCCCGCTTTCCCGGGCGAGTACGAGCAGGCGGCGATTTACTCGATAATCAACGCGGATCCTGAGCCGTTGACCTCCATTCGCTCCGGGATCCCGATGGAACTCGAACGGATCGTGACGAAAATGCTCGCCAAGAGATCGGGCGAACGTTACCAGGGGCTCGGGGAATTCCTCGTCGATCTTCGCGCAGTGAGGAATCTGGTCGATTCGGGTGGGAAGATCGCGGGCCCCGGGAAGAAGGGAAATCGCCGGCGCGGCATCCTGCTTGGGATAAGCGCGGCGGTCTTCATCCTGGCCGTCGGGATAGCGGCACGGTCGATATTCGTTCAGCGCGCCGGCCCCGTCGATTCCATCGCCGTATTGCCGCTCGAAAATTTTTCGGGGGATCCGGGCCAGGACTACTTCGCAGACGGCATGACGGAGGCGCTTATCACGGACCTCGCCAAGATCGGCGCCATCAAGGTGATTTCGCGAACGTCGGTCATGAGGTACAAGGGCACGACCGAGTCTCTTCCGGATATCGCGCGCGAACTCGGCGTCGACGCCGTCATTGAAGGATCGGTGCTCCTCGTGGGCGATCGGGTGAGGATCACGGCTCAGCTCGTGGAGGCCTCGAGCGACCGCCACATCTGGGCTGAGAGTTACGAGAGGGATCTTCGGGACGTCCTTTCCCTGCAGCAGGAGGTGGCAAGGGCGATAGCGTCGGCGATCAAAGTGGCGCTGACGCCGGCCGAAACCGCGACATTGACGGCGGCCGCGCGGGTCGATCCGAAGGTTCACGATCTGTACATGATGGGTCGATATCACTGGAACAGGAGGACCGCCGCGGATCTGAGAAAAAGCATGGAATATTTCGAGGGCGCCATCGCTCTGGATCCCCTGTTCGCACCCGCTTACGTCGCGATAGCCGACGCATACACCGTCATCGGGAACTGGGGATACAGGAACCCTCTGGAGATGTACGCGCTGGCGAGGCGATATGCCGATAAGGCCCTGGAGATAGACGGATCGCTCTCCCAGCCGTACGCGGTGATCGCGGGTGTCGAGGAATACATTAATTTCAACTGGGCCGGGGCGGAAAAGTATTACAGGAAAGCGATCGAGCATAATTCGAATAACGCCACGGCGCATCAGTGGTACGCCGAGCTGTTGTCGCACCGCGGACGCGATGAGGAAGCCCTCTCCGAGATCCACAGGGCTCTGGAGATCGATCCGCTGTCCCTTGTGGCCGGCGAGGCGAAAGCCGTGATTCTCCTCAGAATGAAAAGGTATGACGAATCGATCGCGGAATGCCGAAGGGTCCTCGATCTCGACGACGAATTCAGAACCGTGCATTTCGTGGCCGCGCTGAACCATGCCGCGATGAAAAGGTACCCCGAATACGTGGCGGAGATTCAGGAACTCATCGCTGTGGACGAAGAAGGGAGAAGGCACGCCGACGAGGGGGGCAGGATTTTCAGAGAGGCCGGGGTGGATGGATTCATCCGCTGGGTGGTTGAAAACATCGATCAATTTTACGACGCGCCCTTCGTCACGCCTTACTATAAGGCGATGTGTTACGCGTGGCTCGGAGACAAGGACCTGTCGATCGAATGGATGAGAAGGGCGATCGAAGTGCGTTCGCGCGACGTGGTCGGATGGAGAACGGACTCGTCGCTGGATAATGTCCGGGACGATCCGAGGTTCATCGCTCTCGTGCGGGAGGCGGGGCTGGAATAATGACAGGCGAGACGATTTCCCATTACAGGATCATTGAGAAGCTCGGCGAGGGCGGGATGGGGGTGGTGTACAGGGCCGAGGACACGAGGCTGGGCCGCGAAGTCGCGATCAAGGTGCTTCCGCAGCATCTGTGCGGCGACGACGAGGCAAGGAGACGGTTCATCCAGGAGGCGAGGGCGGCCTCGGCCCTGGACCATCCGAATATCTGCACGATTCACGAGATAGACGAAACGGGCGATGGAAACATCTTCATGGTCATGACCCTCTATGACGGCCGCATCGTCAGGGAGCTGATCGCGGAGGGGCCGCTCGAAGCGGCTAGAGCGGCCGATATAGCGGCGGGAGTGGCGCGCGGGCTCGAACGCGCCCACGCGCGGGGCATCGTTCACCGCGATATAAAACCGGCCAATATCATGGTCACGCGCGACGGCCAGGTGAAGATCATGGATTTCGGCGTTGCGAAGCTGGCGAACGCTGCGGCCATAACGGTCATGGGTTCGTCGATCGGAACCGCCGCGTACATGTCCCCGGAACAGGCCGGCTGCGCGCCGGTCGATCATCGCACCGACATCTGGTCGCTGGGAGTCCTGCTTTACGAGATGCTCGCGGGTAAAAGGCCCTTCGAGGGAGACTACGATCAGGCCGTGATCTACGCCATCATCAACACCGAACCGGCGCCGCCGTCCACTTTCCGCAAGAGTGTTCCGGCGGATCTCGATCGCGTCGTCGTGAAGGCGATGGCGAAGTCTCCGGCCGGGCGGTATCAAAGCGCCGGGGAGATGCGCGCGGCGCTCGAAGCGTGCGCGAGCTCAATCGCCGCCGGAAAATCGTGCGGGGCAGGCGGGGGCGGCACCGAGACCTGCGCGTCGGGCACCGCCGCGACGCGTGCGGCGGGCGGCGACACGCAGGCAGGCGCCGGAGGCGCAAGGCCGGACGGAGCGGACAGGCGCAGGCTTCCGTCGATAGCCGTTCTTCCATTCAGGGATATGAGCCCCCAGCAGGACCAGGAGTATTTCTGCGAGGGGATCGCCGAGGAGTTGCTTAACGCACTCGTGCAGATCGAAGGATTGCGGGTTGCGGCCAGGACGTCGAGCGAGCAGTTCAAGGGCA
>JBFZEY010000471.1:0-3975 GCA_041306625.1 Spirochaetota bacterium
ACGAGGCGGACGCCATGACCGCTTTTCCCAGGACCGCCGCGGCTTTACGAAGCCCTCTCTCCCCCATCGGGCACCTCCGGTATTCGCCCCTCATTGAACGCCGTGCTCACGGCGAGAAATACCTCCCGAACAGCCATATGACCGCCGGCAGCGTGGCCGCGGAGGCGATGAAGCTCGAGACGATGAACTGGTTGGCGATGGCGCGGTTGCCTCCCTCCCGCTCGACCACGATGGGGACGGCCGTCACCGGCGGCACCGCGCTCTGGATCACCAGCAGGAGGGCGACCTCGTAGGGGGGGCGGAGGACGACCAGCGCCGCGAGCGCGATCATTGGGAACGCCAGGTTCTTGAAGAAGACGAACTTCAGGCACTCTGCGACATAAAGAGCGCCCTTCCCCCTGAAGTCCACGTAGATGCTCCCGCCGATTACGATCATGACGAGGGGGACGGACATCTCCCCGACGGCCTTCAGCGCGGATATCACGAACCCGGGCACGAACCGGTCAAGGCCCGTGAGCTGTATCGCCAGGGCGGTCACGGTGGCCAGCAGGATCGGGTTGAAGAGCTTGCCCGCGACCTCGCCGCGTCGCGGCATCTTCCGGAATCCGTGAAAGAAAAACCAGTAGGTGTTGAAGAAGAACGCTGGGTAGAAGAGCGTGAAGAGAAACAGCTCCGCGAGGTGCGGCGTGTCGCGCCCGAACATCCCCGTTATCAGGGCCAGGGGGACGAAAATCGCGTTGGGGTAAAACAGGCTGACGCCGAACACGGTCCGGGTCTCACGCCGGGACACCCTCATCGCCAGGAGGGTGAGCGGCAGCATGAAGGCCATGAATCCCGCCCACCACAGGGGCATGGTCCACCAGAGGGGGAATTTCGCCGGATCGAAATGGGTCAGCATGTTGCCGACTACCAGGCACGGCACCGCCACTTCGATCGCAAGGGGGGTGACGACGGAGATAATGCTCTCGGGCACCATCTTACGCGCAAGGACCGTGAAGCCTATTACGCCGATCCCCAGAAGCACCGCGACGGATTCGAAGGTGATGGTAAAGAGTTCCATGGCGCTGTACCTGCGCCCAGAGTACACCCGGAGGCGCCTTTTTCAAGCGGAATTCTGGTAGAGTTCGCTCCCTTCCGAATTCGCCGTTTACTCTCCGGCACAAGGCGCCTGACCTATTACCCTATATCGAAAGCGATCTCAAGGGGGAATCCAACCACTCCGGCAAAAGGCCCTTAGAATAGAGGCCGCTTAAAAATTAGCATATAGGAAACTACGTTCCCCTACGGTAAAAAGTTCCGGGGCATAATGCCGTTTATCAGAAGCTCTCCCTTTGGAAAAGTCCTCTCCTTACGGGAAAAAGCCCCTGACCGGAGCCTTTAAAATTTCCCCGGTCGGGATGCGGAACTCGGGCTACTTCTGGGGCAATGCCGGATATGTAGCGCTCCTTGCTGAAATATTCAATTACGAGTATAGATCGCGTCCCGCCGGTGCCCTACCTTCCTTTCTTCAATTTCTCCAGCAGGGCCTTCATGCGGGGAAGGAGCTTTTTCCCTTCGGGAGTGCCGTAGAGGTTCCTTTCCTCCCCCGGGTCCTCTTTCAGATCGAAGAGCCAGGGCTTCCTCCCCTTCCGGAATTCCACGTACTTGTACCGGTCGGTGCGCACGCCGACATACGTAGGCGTGGGCTCCGGATAGTAGTGCCAGAACTCGAGCATCCATGCCTTCCGGCCCTCCGCTCTGCCGTTCCTGATCAGCGGAAGGAGGCTCGCCCCGTCCATGTCGGCGGGGATTCCGGCACCGGCGGCGTCGAGGAGCGTCGGGGCGATATCGATGTTGAGGGCCATCGTGTTTCGGATGGCGCCCGGATCCGGGATGAGCCAGGGCGCCCGCGCGATAAGCGGCACCCGTATCACCTGCTCGTAGCTCTCCCGTATCCCGTGGTGCGCGTGCTCGCCCCAGGACATGCCGTTATCTCCCATGTATATAACCAGCGTATTGTCCCGCAATCCCTCCCGGTCAATGGCATCCAGCAGGCGGACGACCTCGCGATCCATGGCGGTGATGGTCTCGCAGTACCGACGGTACTGGTCGTAGTACGAGCCCATCATGATACCCTGGAAGACGTTCCGCCTGGTTTTCCCGAACCACCACGGATCGACAACTTTCGGAAGCGCCGATTTCACGTCCGCGTCCCTGTACATCCCGGCGATCCCCTCGGGCGAGATGAACGGGGGATGGGCAGGCCGGTGCGACAGGTAGATGCAGAAGGGCTTTTGCGCGTTCCCGGCCCGACGGTGTTTTCCTCCCATGAACTCGACGGCCCAGTCGGTCACCTCCTCGGAGATGTACGATTTCCTCGAGGGAGTGTCCTTCCCGTTGACAATCAAAGGGCAATCGAAATACGAGCCCTGGCCCTCGCGGTAGGTGTATGACACGAACAGGTCCAGGAAGGGGAGATCGGGCAGGCCCTTGCCCGGCATGTGCCATTTCCCGATAAACGCAGTGGCGTAACCGCTCCCGGCCAGGTACTCGAGAAAGGTGGTCATCCTGTAATTCCAGGGCGTGTGGTTGTTCTTCACGCCGTGCCTGCCGGCGTATGCCCCGGTGAGGATGCTGGCCCGGGCGGGCGTGCACAGCGACGTAGTGTTGAAGGCGTTCTCGAACCGCACCCCCTCCCGGGCCAGCCGGTCCATGCCCGGCGTCTTGATGAACGGGTGCCCCGAACAGCCCATGGCGTCCGCCCGATGGTTGTCGCCAAGGATGAATACGATGTTCGGCTTCGCAGGCATCTTGCGCGCCGGAACCGCCAGCCCGGGCAAGGCCAGCCCAGCCACGGCAGCGCCTCCTGCGAGCTTCAGCAGTTTCCTGCGGCTTATAATGTCCGAAAGAATACCTTCACTCTCTTGATATTTCGACATGGTGTCCCTCCCCTCTGACCTGATTTCTCTTTTCATATGCCGTACCCGAACAGCGCCCGGTAGCCTGCGAGAAAAATGACATAGAGGTTTTCCCCCTTCCCCCACGCGTAGGCCGATACAATGGCGGCGACGCTGACGGCGATAAGGGCCAGGGACGCGGGCGTTGCCACCGTGACCGCCTCGCCCCGGCGCCGGAGGACGGCGCGGGCGACGATGCCGCCTATGCCCATCTGCAGGGCCATGAAGCAGATGAGCCAGAAATTGAGCGGGTTAAGATACCAGTATATGCTCTCCAGTATTCCATAGGACTCCAGCAGCAGCAGGTTCTCCTTCGTGGCCCAGATGAACGGGCTTATCGCCGAGGCGAGGACCCGTTCCCCCGGCGCCGCGCCGCGTAAATACGAGACCGTGTACACGTAGAGCGTGCCGAAGGCGACCGAGATAAAATAGGCGGTGCCGAATACCTTCGCGAGCGCCTGATGCAGGGCGTCGTTCTCGAGGCAGGCGGAGCCGAAATAGCCCGCCCACGACACCGCCATGACGGCGAAAACGGTCCCCGCCGGGTATAAAAAGCGATCCTTGAAATCAAGCTTCTTCATGACTGCCTCCCTTCATTCTGGCGTTTTTCCGTCACACCGGACCGATGCCGGTCATTTCCCCACTCTCCGCCGAAAGGTTCACGCCGCTTCCCGGTCCACCCCCGGGGATTTCCGACGAACTCCCTTTCCCACCGCGTCCACGGCAAGAATCTTTCCAATGCGGGCCGCCGTATTGGAATCCACCGCACCGGTCAGCGTGAGACTCTGCTCTTTCAGCACCTGGTCGATGCGGGAGCGCTTGATTACCATAAAGCTTTCATCGGAGGCGATCTCGTGGGTCAGCTTTTCGGTGGCGTAGCGGCCGTAGGTGTCGTCGGGTTTGCCGATCACCTCGAAGCCGTAAACGGCGACGGTCTTATTGGGGAGTTTTTTTTCGACCCGGGCAAGCTGTTTGGCCATCTTCTTAAACATCTCGTCGGCCGTGGAAGAGTCGTCGGCCCGGGATGGCGCGGGATTTA
>JBFZEY010000472.1:0-7123 GCA_041306625.1 Spirochaetota bacterium
TCGAGCGCCAGGTAGCCGTAGAGCGAGGACCAGAGGCCCTTTCCGTAAATGGGGATGCAATAAGCGGAGATTTTTTCTTTTCCTTTAACCGGATCGATACGCAAAAAAAGCGGGTAGCGGCGCTTTTCGAGGGGCTTGTCGGCCTCGCGTGCGGGGTCCACGAGTTCAGGGCGTGTTCCCGGTTCATCGACGATCTTTCCCCGGTGATCGAGCAGCAGCGCGCGCATGTGCGCTTCGAAGTAGAAGTGCACATCGGTGCAGACGACGGGGTCCATCTCGCGCTTCGCCTCGCCGGCGTCCGCGTAACATTCCATGAAGCCCGCGGCGATGAGAATATTGCGCTTCATATCCGCCTGCTGAAGGAGGTTCTGCCGGTCCTTCAGCATCTGCGCCGCGAGGGCGAGGACGAGCGAGGCGACGAGCGCCACCGCGGCCAGGAAAATCAGCGTGTAGGCGTTACCCTGCCGCACGGCGCACCCTCCGTCGCATATTCAGCCGCACCACCGTATAATCGATGAGCGGCGCGAAAAGATTCATGAAGAGTATCGCAAGCATCATGCCCTCCGGGTAGGCCGGGTTGAGCGTACGTACCATGACGGTGAGCAGGCCGATCAGAAAGCCGTACACGTATTTGCCGGCGTTCGTGCCCGTGGCCGAGACCGGGTCGGTCGCCATGAATACCGCGCCGAAGGCGAAGCCGCCCGCCACGAAATGATAGTGCGCGGGAAGCGCCAGCATGCTCGCGGGCGAAGGGGCGAAGGCGTTGCAGAGAAGCGCCATCGCGGCGCCGCCGGCGAAGACCGAAACGATGATCCGCCAGCTCCCGACGCCCGTAATGACCAGGATAAACGCCCCGGCGAGTACCGCGACTGCGCTGGTCTCCCCGATGCTTCCCGGCTCGAGGCCCCAGAGCATCCTCCAGAAATCGAAGCCGCTGCCGGCAAGATGCGCGACGATGTCGCCTTTCGGCTCGATGCCCAGGTGAAGCGGCGTGGCCATGGTGTAGGCGTCGACCACCGTGCCGTCGGTGAGCGTCCAGACATCGGCGCCCGAGATGGATTTCGGATAGGCGAAGAAGAGAAAGGCGCGGCTTACGAGCGCCGGGTTGAAGATGTTCATGCCCGTGCCGCCGAAGAGCTCCTTGCCGAGCACCACGCCGAAGCTCACCGCCAGCGCGAGCTGCCACAGCGGGATGGTCGGCGGCATGATGAGCGGGATGAGCGCGCCGGTGACGAAAAAGCCCTCGTTGATCTCTTCGCCGCGGATGAGCGCGAAGAGCACCTCCCACGCCCCGCCGACGGCAAATGTAACGACGTATAACGGAATGATTACCGTAAGGCCTTTGAGCACGCAGGCGAGGTGATCGGCCGGCATTCCGGCCGAGGCGTAAAACTGGTAGCCGATATTATAGGTACCGAAGACCATGCTGGGGATGAGCGCCAGCACCACGATCATCATCATGCGCTTGAGGTCGTACGCGTCGCGGATGTGCGTTCCCCCCGCGGTGCGCACCGGAAGGCGGAAGAAGAAGGTCTCGGCCGCGTCGACGAGCGGCCAGAGGCGCTCGAGGCGTCCCCCCTTCCCGAAAACCCTGTGTATCGTGTCGTGCAGCTTCATTCGCTTTCCCGTGTCTCCTTCAGCATGAGATCGATCCCGTCGCGCAGTATGCGCTGGATGTCGGTCTTGGAGGGGCAGGCGTATTCGCACAGCGCGAAGTCCTCCGGCGTCAACTCGAGTATGCCGAGCTTCTCCATCTCTTCGATGTCGCCGGCGAGGATGGACTTCAGGAGAAATGAAGGGAGGATGTCCATCGGCAGCAGGCGCTCGTAGATGCCGGTGGCGACGAAGGCGCGTTGGCTACCGTTGCGGTTCGAGTCGATGGCGAAGCGCCGCCGCGGCATGAGCCGCGAGATGAACGAGGCCGAGAAGCTCTCGAGCGAAAACCCGGGCGACAGCCAGCCGAGGAACACGCTTTTTTCGGCCTCGGGGATGATGGTGACCAGGTTATCGCCGAAGCCGAGAAAGCCGTCCGTGCCGGCATTGCGGCCGGTGAGGACGTTCCCGGAGATGAATCGCGCCGCGGGAAGCGAGGCCGACGCCTGTGCGAAGGACGAAATCGCGGCGCCCGTCAGGGTCTGCACGTAGCGCCCGCGTGCGGCCGCCGGACCCGCCACTGCCGCCGTGACATCGAACGAAGGGCTGCCGGAAATGAAAAAACGGCCGATGAGGATGACTCCCTGGACGGTGCAGTGCCATACGATATCGTTCTGGGCACGGATAGGGGTGACGTGATGGATATGCACGCCGACGTTGCCGGCGGGGTGCGGCCCTTCGAAGCGGTGAAGCTCGACGTTCTTCACACCCGAGAACGGCTGGGAGTTCACCGCATCGCCGCCCGTGCAGAGATGTATCCGGCCCGGAGTAAGGCACGCGAGTACGTCGATTCCCCTCTGGAATTCCTGTTCGTGGTTTTCAAGAATAAGCCCCTGGTCGGGGGCGAGCGGGGCCGTGTCAACGGCTGTAACGAAGATGTCGCGCGGCGTCGCCAGCGGATCGGCGACCGTACCGAAGGGGCGCTGCCTGAGCAGGGGGAAGAGTCCCGCCGCGCAGAGGGTATTGACGATGTCCCCGCGCGCAGAGGACGACAGGCGCTTCGGAGGCGGGATGACGGTGGTGGCGATCTGCTGTTTGCCGTCGGTCCGTATGACGACCGCCTCCAGCGCCCGTCTTTCGCCGCGGCGAACTTCGATCACCGTGCCGCTCGCCGGGGACGTAACGACGAGCGATTCCCTGCGCTTGTCGTGCCAGAGCGGCGTGCCGATTCTGACCCGTTCGCCGCCCTCGACGAGTGGCCTGGGCGTCATGCCGTAGAAGTCGGCCGGATACATCCCCACGTTTTCCGGAAACGGCGCCCGCTCGATCAGCTTTTGGGCTTCGCCGGCGATGCGGATATCGTATCCCTTTTTTAGCCTGTAGTTCGCCATGTGCATTCAACCGATATTTCAATTATAACGGCCGTCAGGTCCTGACGCAAGGCAAAAAGTCGCCACCGCTGCGGTCCGTTCGACGACCGCTGGTCAGGGCCTTTTTGGTCCCTGGCGGCGACACAGTTGTTTCATTTTTTCGGGCCGCAATCGGCCCGGTGCATGTTTCCGCAGTGGGCGCATGCGTTCGTCCCGCCGGCTTCGAGCGCACAGCCCTTGCGTCGGCGCCCGTCGCTTTTCCGCGAGAACACCAGCAACATCACTCCCATGAAGAGTGCGACGATCGCGAAGGCGATTAGTGCGGTAGGTATCATGGCAGACCGTGTTTTCCCCGTTAAAAATGTTATATGCGAATTAATAGATCTGATATGCCGCGGGAACGTTCATCGCATCCCCCGCCGCGGACGGAAGGGAAAGCACGCTCCCGGATTCTGCGGCTGCCCGGACACATATGGGAATATACTCGAAGATAATTGTTGAAGCAAGAATTATTTAACGTACGCGGGGAATGTAAAGAGTGTAGGCGCCGGAATCCGCGCGGCGCCTACACTTCCGGGTTCAGCGCCCTCTGCCGTTGGCGGCGATTTCAATGCCGCGCCGTATTGCCTCGAGGTTGGCGGGGATCGTCTTCTTGAGGCGTTCGGGGGTGACGTCGTCCATCACGGACTCGACGTCGCCGATGCCGAGTATTCCCGACCTCTGGAGAAAGGCGCCGAGGGCGATCATGTTGGAGAGCTGTGCGCTTCCGAGGGCGAGCGCCTCGTCGTTGCATCGCAGGGGAAGCGGCTCGATGTCCTTCCTGTCGAGCATGCTCTCCGGGACGAGGCTCGCGTTGGTGATGAGCAGTCCCCTGGGTGCGACCTGCGACTGGTACTTGTCGACGGCAATGGTATCCATCGCGATGACGCACTTCGGATGGTTGGTCACCATTGAACCGATCTCCTCGTCGGCGATAACGAGCGTCACGTTGGTGCGGCCTCCCCGTTTTTCCACGCCGTATGACGGCAGGTAGGTCACGTTGAGGCCTTTGCGTATCGCCGCAAGCGCAACGATCTGGCTTATCGTCTGTATGCCCTGGCCGCCGAAGCCCGCCATAATCACATCGTAATACAAACCATACCTCCCTGGTCCGGCGCCGTCCTTTTTCCCGATGACCGGGCGCACGCCTTGTGAAACGTCCGTCCACCGCCCGAGCCGGCCGAAACCGGCCCGTCGGTGGGTGCGTTTACAGAAAATCCTTCCCGGTGCGCTCCTTGAATACTCCCAGCGGGAAGTAGGGAATCATCTCGCGCTCGATCATTGTGAGCGCCTCGAGCGGCGACACGCGCCAGTTGGTGTTGCAGGTGGAAAGCATCTCCACAACCGAGAATCCCATCTCGTTGATCTGCATCTCAAAGGCCTTCCGAATGGCCTTCTTCGCCTGGTTGACGTGCTTCGGTGAGTGGAGCGACACCCTGGTGGAGTAGGCGACCCCCTCGAGCGTCGCGAGCATTTCGGCCATCTTTATCGGGTAGCCCTCGGACTTGAAATCGCGCCCGAAGGGGCTGGTCGTCGTCTGCTGGCCGAGCAGCGTCGTCGGTGCCATCTGCCCGCCGGTCATGCCGTAGACCGAGTTGTTGACGAAGAACACGGTGATGTTCTCGCCGCGGTTGGCCGCGTGGATGATTTCCGATGTGCCGATCGCCGCCATATCGCCGTCGCCCTGATAGGCGAAGATGATCTTGTCGGGCTGAGCGCGCTTCATGCCGGTGGCGCACGCCGGGGCGCGGCCGTGCGGCGCTTCGAGCGCGTCGATGGGAAAATAGCGGTAGAGGAACACGCAGCAGCCGACCCCCGGGATGCCTATCGTGCGGTCGGCGATGCCGAGCTCGTCCATGGCCTCGGCGATGAGCCGGTGCGCGATGCCGTGCGTACAGCCGGGGCAGAAGTGCGTGGCGGCGTCCGTAAGGTTGTCCGGCCGTTTGAATATCGCGTTCATCGCGCACCTCCCGCCAGCGCCTTTTTAATTTCGCCGAGCACGTCGTCGGGGAAGGGGAAGCCTCCTCCGGGCCTGCCGTAAAAATGGATTGCGGCGTCCTTGTGTGCGGCGATTCGCACGTCGCGCACCATCTGCCCCGTGTTCATCTCGATCACCAGTATATTCTTCACGCGCGCAGAGTGGTCGAATACCTGTTTTACGGGAAAGGGGAAGAGCGTGATTGGACGGATGAGGCCGACCTTAAGCCCCTCCGCGCGGGCGAGGCTGATGGCGGTCTTGGCCACGCGCGCCGGCGTGCCGAAGGCGACGATGATGAGCTCGGCATCGTCGAGGCTTTGCATCTCGACCATCACCTCGTTTTCCTGGATTTCGTCGTATTTTTTCTTTAGAAAGAGGTTGTGCTCTTCCTGCTCGTAGTCGCCGAGATAGAGCGATTTCAGCAGACGCGGGCTCCTGCCTTTGCGGCCGGTGAGGGCCCACGGTTTTTCGGGAAACTCGACCGGTTTTTCGGGAGTCAGGCGGCAGGGCTCCTGGAACTGGCCGATCATCGCGTCGGCGATGATCATCGTCGGGTTGCGGTATTTATCGGCCAGCTCGAAGGCCTTGATGGTCAGGTCGAACATCTCCTGCACCGAACCGGGCGCGAGCACGATGTTGCGGTAATCGCCGTGGCCGCCGCCGTGCACGGCCTGGTTGTAGTCTCCCTGTGTCGGGGCGATACCGCCGAGGCCCGGCCCGCAGCGCATGATGTTGACGATGACCGCCGGTATTTCCGAGCCCGCGAGGTAGGAGATGCCCTCCTGCATCAGCGAGATGCCGGGTCCCGAGGAAGAGGTCATCGCGCGCTTGCCCGATGCGGAGGCGCCCATCACCATATTGATCGAGGCGATCTCGCTCTCGGCGGGTATGAAGGTCCCGCCGTTCTTCGGGAGGTTCCGCGCGAGGTATTCGGGAATGTCGTTCTGCGGGGTGATGGGGTAGCCGAAATAGAAACGGCATCCCGCCTGTATGGCTCCTTCGGCGAGGGCTATGTTGCCCTTGGTAAGCTTCTTTTCGGTCATTTGTACACCTCTATCGCCGTGTCGGGACACATGACGGCGCAGGTCTTGCAGCCGGTGCAGCGTTCGCGCTCCTCCTCTATGAACTCGGCGGGGAAGTACCCGATCCGGTTGTGTTCCTGGGAGATTTTAATAATGTTGCGCGGACAGAATTCGATGCAGAAATAACAGCCCTTGCACCGGTCACGATCGATCACTATATATGCCATTGCAGACCCGTCCTCCCGGGTGGTTCGCCAGAAGTGCGAAAGCGCGATTTGTTTTTTGGAGTATAATTAAGCGCGGACGCCGGGAGGTGTCAATAAAAAAGGCCCGCCGGACGGCTTTTTTCGATTTATATTGAAAAGTCCTGGTCCGGGTGCGAGCGCGCCGCATCTTTATTAATTGACGGCAGGGTACTTTCGGGAGTAAGGTTATGCTGCGCTTGCGGTGCGCTCCCTGCCGATGATTAATGCGAAAGCGGCGCAGCGGCGGTTTGCGGTGTAACCGCCGGACGATTCGGGGCCCTTATATACGTGACGGCCGCGCGGCCGTCGCATCGCGTGAAGAGGTGGATGGATGGACGCCAGTGAACGGGTATCGCTGATCCGAAAAGGAAACGAATGCTTCAACAGCGGCGATATTAAACAGGCGGTGGAGCTTTTCGTCAGGACGAAATACCGCGACGGCCTTACCCGCGTCGGCGATTATTATTTCTATGAAAAGCGCCAGCCCCTGCTTGCGGTGAAGTTCTACCGAATGGCCGGCGTTACGGCGAAGGTCGAGGAGATCCAGGCGCGCATGGTTATGGCCCTGTCGCAATGGCTCGGCGGCGGCGAGGCGAAACGCCCGGCGCCGCGCGTGGAGCTGCCGCCGCTCAAGGTGTCGCCGAAGCTCCGGATACTCGCGGAGGAGATACTGCGAAGGGAGGAGGGCGGTGCGTGATGCGCCGGCGGGCGGATCGGTCTTTTCGCGCAAGCGGTGGTTGTAAGGCATTTATCGCCGTGTGCGGGGGAACTACGGGCCCGGGGTCTTCGCGGCGGTCCGGCCGGACATGTTAAAGATAAGGAGCGACCGATGACGGATGGAATAAGGCGTGTGCTGTGCCTTGGCGCGATGCTGTT
>JBFZEY010000473.1:0-3076 GCA_041306625.1 Spirochaetota bacterium
CAATCTGGTGAAAACATCGGTGTTCCTGGTGCATGGCGATAAGGACACCAGCGTGCCGATCGAGCAGTCACGCCTGCTCGGCATCCGCCTTAATCATCTTCAGAAGCGAAGCGGGGGCGGATATATCGTCGAGTACAGGGAAGTGCGGAATAAATCCCACGAGTGGAAGCTGTGGAGCGGCGTAACAGCCGAAATGATGTTTTTTTTTAACGCACACCTGAAAGACTGAGGGCAGAGGTATCGGTGATGCTGACGATTGGAATGGACATTGGATCAATCACCACGAAAGCGGCCGTACTGAAGGACAACCGAATACTCGGTACACGGGTCATTTTCACCGGCTACCAGGCGGAGAGTGCCGGCAACAGGGTGCTCGAGGAGATCCTTTCGGAGCTCGGGATCGCCCGTTCAGAGGTCGACAGAATCGTTGCCACCGGGTACGGTCGAAACAGTGTGAGTTTCGCGGATTCGTCAATCACCGAAATTACCTGTCATGCCGCGGGAGCGCATTATCTAAATCCCCGCATCCGCTTCATAATCGATATCGGGGGACAGGACAGCAAAACCATTGCAGTGGACGATACCGGCAGGGTCAAGGATTTCGCCATGAACGACAAGTGCGCCGCGGGAACCGGAAGGTTTCTGGAGGTAAGGGCACGCGCGCTTGAGGTGGATCTTGATGAGTTCGGCACGCTTTCTCTCAGGTCCGTTAACCCGTCCAAGATAAGCAGTCTCTGCACGGTATTCGCCGAGTCCGAGGTCATATCGCTCATATCCAAGGGCGAAATCCGTGACAACATAATCGCGGGGATACACGAGTCCATTGCAGCACGGGTGGTCGCCATGGCCAAGCGGGTTGGGGTGGTGTCGCCGATCATGATGACGGGCGGAGTGGCCAAAAACCGCGGGGTTGTGGACGCACTCGAGAAAAAGCTTGAAAGCCCAATAGAGGTATCCGCGAGCGCACAGGAAAACGGAGCGATAGGCGCGGCCGTACTGGCGGCGGGGTTTCAACTCTGAGCGTGCGTCGCTCCGCCAATCACAATTCCGGGGGTTGTTTCTTCCTGACACTGAACAATCTCTCCCAGAACGCGATCTCTTCTGTATCGAGCTTCGGATCGTCCTCTTTTTCGGGGATTTGCTCCTCCATCCATTTTTCCATGGCCCTGGCGAGCATTTCTGCGAACTCTTCGCTTGTTTTAATCCGTGCGCGGTAGCGCGTAACGTAGCGGACGATGTCCTTGTCAGAGGTCACGACCGTGGTCATCCGGGGATTGAGGTCCTTCTTGATGAACTGCTTGATCAGAAAGTCCGCGCTGTATTCGAGAGAATAATAGATGTCGATGGTACCCAGCCGTTCGTTTTTGATTTCCAGGAGCTTTTCCTTTTTTCCGTCGAATACGATCCGTATCTTGTCGCCGGTGAGCTTGATGTATTCCTTCAGTTTCTCGAGCAGGCCCCGCCGCGCGTCCGAAAGCCGTCCCTGGTACATGAGGCCTTCGAGGTCGGGGAATTTGTAGATGAGGTTGAATCCGTCGATAAGGTAGACCATACGAACCGGCTACAGGCTTTTGACGAATTTATCAATCCTTTTCATGGCGGTCCTGATGTTTTCCATTGAATTGGCGAACGAGCAGCGGATGTGGTTTGTCCCGCACGCGCCGAAAACCCCGCCCGGCACCACGGCCACCTTCTGCTCCTTGAGGAGCTTCATGGCAAACTCCTCGGAGTGAAGCCCGGTCGGCGAAACGTCCGGGAAAACGTAGAACGCTCCCTGTGGCGAGAGGCAGGGGAGTCCCGCTTCATTGAAACGGCTGACGATGTAATTGCGCCGCTTGGTGTACTCTGCGCGCATGTGGGCCACCTCGCGGTCGGCGTTCTGCATGGCCTCGATCGCGGCGTATTGCGAGATGGAAGGGGCGCAGAGAGCGGTGTACTGGTGTATCTTCAGCAGCACGTCGATAAGATATTTTGGTCCCGCTACATATCCGAGCCTCCAGCCGGTCATGGCGTGTGATTTTGAAAAGCCGTTGAGGTACACGGTGCGTTCTTTCATGCCCGGGAGGGAGATGATGGATCTGTGCTCGTTTTCGTAAATAATCGATGAGTAGATTTCGTCAGAGAAGACGATGAGATTGTTCTCGATCGCGATGCGCGCGATGGCCGCCATGGTATCTGAGTCGATGCTCGAACCGGTGGGATTGGACGGGTAATTGAGAAGGATGGCCTTAGTTTTCGATGTAACGGCTTTTTTGAGGCGGTTGATGTCGATGCGAAAATTCTCGCCGGCGAAGGTCGGTATGGCCACTACGACGCCGCCGATGAGGCGGATATTGGCCTCGTAGGAAACATAGCATGGCTCGATGATGATGACCTCGTCGCCGGGATTGACGATGCTGCGGAGCGCGATGTCGAGGCCCTGCGACACTCCCATGGTAATGACGACTTCGTCATCAGGGCTGTAGGAAACGCCATGCTGCCTTTCGATGGCCGTGGTTATCAGGTTGCGCAGTTGGAGCAGGCCCCTGTTGGGCGTGTAATGGGTATACCCGTCCTTGATGGCGAAGATGCCGGTATCTGAAATTCTCCACGGGGTGACGAAATCGGGTTCGCCGACGCCGAGCGATATGCAGTCGGGGGTCGAATAGACGATGTCAAAGAACTTGCGTATGCCTGAAGGCGGGATGTCCTTCGCCGCTTCAGCCAGCAGTGATTCGGGATTTCCCTTCTTGTTAACCAGAGTGAGTTTCACAGTATTCTCCTGAAGATACAAGGCGATCGCCTGACGCTGTGAACGAAATGCTCAAATAGAAAGCATCACGGTATTAATAGCAATACTATTTTCGATTATTTTCTACTTTATTTTTTACAAAATTCTGGGTGCAAATGCGGTCAGTTTTTCATCACTTCGGAACCTTTTTATAATCCTCGAGGAACTTCGCAAGGCCGATGTCAGTGAGTGGGTGTTTGACGATGTTCTCGAACACGGCGTAAGGGATTGTGGCGATATGGGCTCCCATCAGGGCCGCGAGCTTGATGTGGAGCGGGTTGCGGACCGAGGCCACAATGATCTCTG
>JBFZEY010000474.1:0-4821 GCA_041306625.1 Spirochaetota bacterium
CGCTCCTTCGGACCATTGAACTACAACCGATCTGGAGTGAACGATGCTTGATATAGTATTCCCTTCGGTTTCCTCGATCCTCAGCATAACGGCGCTGGGAGCGGCCTTCGGGGTGATCCTCTCATATGCCAAGATCAAACTGCACGTGGAGCGGGACCCGCGGCTGGGCTACATAGTCGAGGCCCTGCCGGGGGCCAACTGTGGCGCCTGCGGCTTCCCCGGATGCTCTGGCTACGCCATGAAGATACTCGAGGGCTCCGCCCCGATAAACCTGTGCATGGTGGGCGGCGCCGACGCCGTGGAGAAAATATCCCGCATAATGGACATCAAGGCCGAGGCGCAGCGCCCTAAAATCGCGCGCGTCCACTGCCAGGGGGGGGGCGACGTCGCGAATAACCGCTTCGATTACAACGGCCCCAGGAGCTGCGCCGCGGCCCAGCAGATTCGCGAGGGATTCAAGACCTGCGCGTACGGCTGCCTGGGCCTGGCGGACTGCATGAACGCCTGCCCGTTCGGAGCGATCCATATGAGCGATACGGGTCTGCCGGTAATAAGCCGCGAATTATGCACGGGGTGCGGCAATTGCGTGGCCGCCTGCCCGCGAAACATCATCAGCCTCGTCGACTCCGATTTCGATGTGCATGTGATATGCCGTAACACCGAGAAGGCCCCCGTCATGAAAAAGGGCTGTTCGGTCGGCTGCATCGCGTGCAACCGCTGCGTGAAGGCCTGCAAGGAGGTCTTCGCCGAGAATCCTGAAGTGGAGACGGCCATTACCGTGTCGAACTTCCTCGCCGATATAGATTACGCTCTGTGCATCAACTGCGGCAAGTGCGCCGAGGTGTGTCCGCAGAAGGTGATAGAATTCACGAAGGTGCCCGTAGTCGCGGGATGAAATCCATCGATGAAATGACCGGCACCGAGAGGGCGGCCGCGCTCATGGTGGCGCTCGGGCCCGCGGCAGCGGCCGAGATAATGAAGCACCTCGACGAGGACAGCATTCAGCGCATAAGCCGCGAGATCGCCGTCGTCGAGAGGCTTACCGTGCACGAGCGCGAGGACCTCATCGGCGAGTTCCTCATCGGTCTGCGCAAGCGGCGAAAAAACCTGCAGGGCGGAGAGAACGTGGCCAGGGAGCTTCTGGTCGCCTCGTTCGGCGAGGAAAAGGCCGCGGGCATTTTAAAGAAACTCACGCGGCAGAACCTCGAGAAGGGCTTCGAGTTCCTCGCCGGGATCGAGTCGGAAACGCTCTTTTCATTCATTCAGAACGAGCACCCCCAGACCATCGCGATAACGCTTGCATACCTTCCCGCCTCCAAGGCGGCCGAGGTGCTGCAGCTCCTTCCCCCCGGTGACGCCAAGGAGGCGGCCCTGCGCATGGCACGCATGGAAAAGACCTCGCCCGACGCGGTGCTTGAGATCGCTCGCGTTATACGCAAAAAATATGAGAAACTGCAGCAGTCGGGCAGGAGCTTCGAAGCGGCCGGCGGGGTGGACGCTCTGGTAAGCATCCTGGGGCATATGAGCGGCGACCAGGAAAAGAAGCTCATGGACCATTTCGACGGATCGATGCCCGAAATATCGCAGGAGATCCGCGAGCGCATCTTCACCTTCGAGAACATCGCCAACCTCAGCAACCAGGAGATGCGTGCTCTCATCGACGAGCTCCACGACGAGCGGCTCATCGCCATGGCGCTCAAGGGCGCCGGCGACGAGGTACGATTCAAGTTCCTGCGCAACATGAGCCGAAACCGCGCCACCGACATCCTGGGCGAGATCGACGCGCTGGGAGCGCAGCGCCTGAGCGATATCCAGGAGGCGCGCGATTATATCGTCGATCACATGAAGCGTCTCGACCTCGAGGGCACCATCAGCATCCGCAAGGAGAAGGAAAAGTACGTGGAGTGATTACCTGTCGTAGATTTCGATGGTGCCGTCGGGCGCGATCCGTTTGTAAAGCCGCCGTATCTTGCGTTCGATCTCGCCCCTGGTTTCACCCGGCACCGTCCCGCGATAGTACCGCAGCACCCTCGCCACATAGTCAACGGTCGATTTAATCGGGGGCACCGCCTTGTGCCGTTTCACCCTGCCGGCACCCGCGTGATAGGCCGCCAGCGCGAGCGTGACGTCGCCGTTGAATGTGGAAAGCAGCGACTTGAAGTGGCGAACGCCGGCCCGGAGGTTCTGCTGTGGATCGAACGGGTCGCTTACTCCGTAGGCGCGCGCGACGTCGAGCATGATCTGCATGAGGCCCGCCGCGCCGGCGACCGACACCGCGCCCGCGTTGAAATCCGATTCGACCTTGACGATGCACTGGACCAGGTAGTCGTCCACTCTCTCCTCGGCGGCGATCATTTTTATGAGCGGAATATGCGGGCTTTTAAATACGGTCCTTCCGTGCGGTAGTATCTTCTCCCCGCCCGAGAGGTGTATCGTATCGGGATCGAAGGTCTTCGCGCGCGTTGCCGGACCGGGTACTAAAACGCACATGAAGATGGTTAGCGATAACGTGAATGGTGTCAGGCGTGTGCGTATCATCATGTATTCCCTGCGGCGATAATTCCCTCTCCACGGCATAAAGTCAATCTTTTCGAACAGGTCAGGGTGGTGGAAATTCCCAAAATTAATGAACTCGACGACCACAGATCCAGGCGTTTCAGTGACATCATATATCATGGACGGTATGATCTTTCATCTTTCCATTCGTGGCCGCCTTTTACAATTGACAGGGGCGGGCGTCTATGAACATATTTTGAATTTATCATGACCATTTGCGCGTCGACCGGCGCGGTGGTGAACCAGCCTGACGAAAGGGGAAGGCCGCTGCGCACTTCCCCGTGTGGAGGATCCGATGCGCTGCTCGACGTATGGACTCGGTGCCGTTCTGCTCGCACTGCTCGTAATTTCGCCCCTTTACGGTCAGGAGTCCGAATCTCCCGTGGAGAAGACCTCCCTGCGGGAAGGTGAGGGCCTGGCCGGACAGATTAAGAAAGACGAAAAGCTCAAGCTGACACTCGACAGGGTTTTACAGTACCTGTTAATGCAGAACCTCGACATAAAGAAGGCCTTCCTGGAGTATCGCGCTTCCGATACCGACCTTCGTAAGTACCAGGCCCTATACGATACCTACGCGTACGGAAAGGGAGGCTACGCCGTTGTCGAAACCCCGCCCGAGAACCCGATGTCGACGTTCCAGGGGACGGAGACCACGCAGAAAAACTACGAGGTGGGGCTTTCGAGGCGGTTTAATACGGGGACGACCCTGCAGTTAAGTCTCTCCGGGCTGTATCAGAATATCAAGGGCGCGGGGATCGATACTCCCTTTGGGCCGATCAGTATGGGGGGCGAAGGCTACCAGTCGGCGGTGATGGTAAAGCTAAGCCAGGAAATACTCAAGAACAGCTTCGGACAGAACGACAGGCTTAACGAGCGCATGATCGCCAACGCCGCCGAAATGCGGCGCCGGGCGGTGAAACTGTACCTCTCGAACCTGCTGGTCCAGGCGCTCGTCGGCTACTGGAACGTGGCCGTGGCCGAGGAGACGCTTACCACCACGCGCATCAACCTGGAAAGCACCACGAATATCCGAAACCTCATGGGCCGCAAGCTCGCCCTGGGACTGGCCGAGCGCGAAGAGCTTCTGGACTGGAACGGCAAGGTGCTGCAGAGCAAGAACTATTATGACCTCACCGGCAAGGCCGTTTACGACGCGCGCCTGGCGGTGCTTCGCATACTGAACCTCGATGGTACGACCGACTTCGAACTGGGCCAGACCTTCAGCACCAAACCGCCCGACATAGCCCTCGAACAGGCCATGAGTGACGCCCTCCTGAAACGGGTGGACCTGGCCAACCAGCGGACCCTGGTGCAGAACGCCGAGCTCGAGTACAAGGCGGCCGCGCATAACGAACTTCCATCGCTGAAAATAAATCTCGGAGCCGGCACGGTCGACTACGACGCGGACTCATACGGAAAGACCTTCAACGACGTCAACCGTCAGTACTCGGCCGGCTTCGAAGTCACCTATCCGCTGGGGAACAGCGAGGCCGATTCCCGCATGCGTAACGCCCGGGTGAGCTACCAGAAGGCCGCGCTCAACCTCCAGAAGCTCGAAAAAGAAGTGCGCGACGAGGTCGATTCGGCGGTGAAGCAGTGCGAGGTGCTGTACCGGGTCTACGTGCAGACCAGGGAGGCGCGCGAGTACCAGATGAATTATTACAACGGGGTGCTTCGAAAGTTCGGGCAGGGGCGTTACAGCGCGATCCAGCTGAAACTGGCGCTGGACGGCTACATCCAGACCCGACAGGCCGAACTTAAAAGCCTGGTCGATTACAACGTGTCACTGCTGCAGCGGGACCTTGCGCGGAACGTCATCTTCGAGAATTACGGCATCGACCTGGATTCGGTCCTGGGAAGGATGAAAAACTGACGTGCGCGCCCGTAAGGGACGCGCCTACACTCCGAGGAAGCCGCTGATTCGCGCCTCGTCGAATACCCGCTTGAGGGGCTCGCTGATGGCGATGATTTTAATGTCCATGCCCTTTCCCATCAGCGCGCGCTTCTTGCCCATCAGGTACCCGAGCAGCTCCGAGGGAAGGTAGACCGTCTTGCTGAAGTCCACTAAGACCTCGCTGGCCCCGCCCTCGATGACGGTGTTGACCGCCTGCTCGAACGCGGACTTGTCGTCGAGCGTCGCGCGCGAGCTGTCGATGATGATTTTATTGCCGAGTATGGTGACCATTAGCTGCCTGCCTTGATAGCGACGATGGAGTTGATCGTAAGCATCTGGCCGCCCACCGTCACGGATTTATCCGCACCGCC
>JBFZEY010000475.1:0-2837 GCA_041306625.1 Spirochaetota bacterium
CAAAAACGGCCAGGTTCCGCTGCAACTGAGGGGAGGGGCGGGAGCCTCTCCCCTTCTTATTATGGAGTGCGCATCGGTCAGAGGTACTGTACAGAGGCAAAGGAGCGGTGTATCCCCCGGGAGTAACGGAAAGCGGGATATCCGAGTATCATCGCCAGCGACACGCTGTTTTCTTCAGGTATTCCCCACTTTTTTTTCAGCCTTTTTTCGCGATTGATCGCGAACGATACGGTGCCGATCATGCAGCTTCCCAGCCCAATCGCTTCCGCGGCGGTCATCGCATAGGTGCACGCGATGCTTCCGTCGACGGGGTCGGCGTAGGGCGACTGGTGGAACAGCAATACGCAGGGGGCGTGGTAAAAGAGGAGGTCCGTATTTTCGGACCGCGCTTCTGTTATGGCGCGTACGGCCGGGATGATGAAACCTTCCATCATTTCAGCGTCAGTCTTTTTCATGAAAAATACCGCGAGGGCTTTAATTACCGGATTGTCGAAAATGAGCCACTTTTTAAATACAACGCATATGTCACCGGCGAGTTCCCAGACACGTTCTTTCGACATTACCGCAATAACCCCCACGTCCGATGGCGGCAGGCCCATCGGTGCGGTAGAAGCGGCTGAAAGGATTTTCTCGATCAAGGCTTTTTCGATGGGGCGATCCCTGAACTCGCGCACGCTTCTGCGCGACACCAGCAGATTGTACAGGGCGCCAAAGGAGGCGCGGCCGCTCTTTTTAGGGAGGCGAAACGCGAGTTCTGGTTCGAGACCGCGTCCGGAGACCGTAATTGCACTGCGCGGGCAAACGAGCATGCACTGGCCGCAGCCGATGCACCCCAGTCCGTTATCGGGAAATATTTCGGGACTTCCATTTACGGCGAGGATGGTGAAGGATTTGCATACCCGTGCGCACAGGCCGCAAGAAGTACAACGCAAGCGGTCTATCGAGGGACGGGCCGGTTTGTCACCGAATCCCGTTTTAATCGTTTTCCCCGGTCTGTCTTTCATGATATCTCCCTGGCTTTTTGCGATTGATTAAGATTAAAAATAAAATATATTTTTTCAACCTGTTATTGGTCTGTATTACCGTCCGGCGAATGCGCGCTCCCGCAACATATGCTCGCGAAAATCCTCTTTAAAAATTGTCTTGATAATATCGAGCAGCCGATTACCTTCTCCCAAAAAAAGGAGATGGGTCAATGGAGAACAAGGATATCGTCATTATTTCAGGGTGCAGAACGCCGATCGGCAGTTTCGGGCAGAGCCTGCGCGACGTCCGCGCCTACGAGCTTGCTTCAATCGTTATGAAGGAAGCGATGGCCAGGGCGAAAGTGGAAGGGGCACAGCTCAGCGATGTAATATTCGGGGATTGTATCCAGACATCGGAGGAGGCAAATACGGCCAGGACCGCTGCGCTGAAGACCGGTATTCCGGTAGAGGTGCCGGCGGTTACCATACAGCGCCAGTGCGCTTCGGGCATGCAATCGGTGATCTTCGCGAGCCAGCAGATCCAGTGTGGAGATTCCGAGATCGTGCTTGCCGGCGGCGTGGAGTCGATGTCGAACGCGCCCTATCTTCTAAAAAAAGCCCGCTGGGGCGCACGTCTGACACACGGCGAAATGACTGACGCGATGTGGGAATTGCTTCACTCAGGCAGTGGTCTGCTCGGTGAGGCCTACATAATGGGGCAGACCGCCGAGAACCTCGCAAAGAAGTACAATATATCGCGTGAGGACCAGGACCAGCTTGCCTTTGAAAGCCACTCGAAAGCGCTTGCCGCAATCGATTCGGGCAGGTTTAAAGATGAAATTATTCCGGTTCCGCTCCCCGGGCGGAAGGGAGAAGTGAAAGTGTTCGATACCGACGAACATCCCCGCCGCGACGTGAGCAGGGAAAGCCTTGCAAAGTTGAAACCGGCTTTTGATAAAAATGGAACCGTTACCGCCGGCAACTCCTCCGGATTGAACGACGGGGCCGCGGCACTTGTGGTTACCAGCGCGAAAAAGGCGAAAGAGATCGGCGCCAAACCCATGGTGCGACTTATCGCGAGCGCCATAGTCGGTGTGGACCCAAGTTTGATGGGATATGGGCCGGTGCCCGCTGTGCAGATGCTTTTAAAGAAGACCGGCATGAAGCTCGATGACATCGGGCTCATTGAGGCCAACGAGGCATTCGCCGCCCAGTATCTTGCCTGTGAAAAGGGTCTTGGGCTCGATCGCACGAAGGTCAACGTGAATGGATCCGGTGTCGGTCTTGGACATCCGGTGGGCTGTACCGGGGCGCGGCTTATCGTGACGCTCATGAATGAGATGAAACGCCGGAACGTTCGCCATGGTATTGCGACCCTCTGCGTCGGAGGCGGCATGGGCGCGGCGGTCTTAATTGAAAATATTTGATTGATTGGACGCCTGCAGGGACACACAGCTGCGGGTCCCTGCAGGAAAAATAAATGGACAAGCTGCCCGCTTCGTTGGTATATTGCATATCAACCTTAGAATCAGGAGAGATGAAATGGCGGATTCGATTACGAAAGATATGACGTTTGGGGAGCTCATTAAAAAGCATCCCAAGGCGGGTCCCGTCCTTGCGGGCTATGGTCTTCACTGCATAGGGTGCCACATCGCAACCATCGAGACGCTCGAGCAGGGTGCCAGGGCACACGGTTTGAACGAAACGGACATCAGTAAAATGCTGTCGGACCTGAATGCCGTGGCGGGGTGATTCCAGCAGCATCTTCATAAAATAAGGCGAGGTTTGATGACCTCGCCTTATTTTAAAATTTTACAATGGTGAGGGAAGGATTCGAACCTTCGAAGGCTTCGCCGGCAGATTTACAGTCTG
>JBFZEY010000476.1:0-3349 GCA_041306625.1 Spirochaetota bacterium
ATGAAATGCGGTTCATGTCGTATATTCGGCGTTTATCTTCACATAGTCATACGACAGGTCCGTGGTCAGGCATTCAGCGCCGGCATCGCCCATGCCGAGGTCGACCGTTACCTCCAGGTCCTTTTTCGCGAGCCGCTTTTGTATCTCGGCGCGCACGAAGGGGACCGGTGTTCCATTGTGCAGCAGCATGGCGTCGTCGATCAGTATCGAAAGCCTCCTCTCGTCGATCTGCGCGCCCGAGTAGCCGGCCGCGCAGGCGATGCGCCCCCAGTTGGGATCGTTGCCGAAAAGCGCGGTCTTCACCAGTAGCGACTGGGCGACGGCCCTGGCGGCAAGACGGGCATCGGCCTCATCGGCGGCGCGCTTTACGACCACCCGCACAAACTTGGTGGCCCCCTCGCCATCGCGAACCAGGAGCTCGGCAAGCTTCTTTAATACGGCCAGAAGCGCCTCCTCGAATAACGCGAGCGTGGCCGATGACGTACGGGGCGAATCTGAAACCGGGCAGAGCAGTATGGCGGTATCGTTGGTGGACATGTCCCCGTCGATGGTGATGGCGTTAAGGCTTTTCGCGATACAGCGCCGGAATGCCGCGTCGAGATCGTTTTTGGCCAGCGGCATGTCGGTGAGCAGGAAGGCGAGCAGGGTGGCCATGTTGGGGGCCATCATGCCCGCGCCCTTCGCCGTGCCGGCGACGGTGTAGGCGGTCCCATCGCAATCGAAGCGCACGGCATATTCCTTGGCGAAGGTGTCGGTCGTCATTATCGCTTTCGCGATCATTCCCCCCTTCGAAGGCGACGCGGCCTCCACGAGTGCCGGCAGGCTCTTTTGCATCTTTTCGGCGGGGAGCTGTACGCCGATGACGCCGGTGGACGCCATGAGGATTGAATCCTCGGGCGCACCGAGCAGGCGCGCCGTCTCCCGTGTCAATCTTCGGGCGTTGGCGTATCCTTCATCGCCCGTGCAGGCGTTGGCGTTCGTCGCGTTGACCAGTATCCCGCGCACGGGCAGGCCGGTCCGCTCGCGGCAGAGCCTCACGGGGGCCGCGTAGACACGGTTGGTGGTGAATACTCCGGCGGCATTGCATGGTTTTTCAGAAGCGATCAATGACAGGTCGAGCCTGTTCTGGTATTTGATGCCGCACTCAACGGCGGAAAAAACATAGCCCGGGACGTTTTCGAGGCCACCCGTCAGGATCTCCATTTTGTTCTCCACGTTATGCTAATTGACAGACCTGGTGCGAAACTACGGATTATCGGGGAGTTCCCCGCGCCGCGGGCTTGGGTACTCCCCGTATCGTCCCGTTATTCGAAACGTCAGAGATACTACGCCGGCGATGTGATTGATGAATGGGGCGGTGCGCGATAAAAGCAATACTATTTTACGGATTTCTCCGCACCCGCCGGGACCGGATGTAAGGAAGCCGGGCAGGAATCTCATATCAGGCGTACGGTCTCCCCGCCTTGCGGCGGGGAGACTCATCAGTCAGTAATCGTTCAGCACGTTCGACGAGATGACCAGGCGCTGAATCTCCGAGGTGCCTTCGTACAGTTCGGTGATGCGCGAGTCGCGGTAGTGACGCTCGACGGGGTATTCCTTGATGAAGCCGTACCCGCCGAATACCTGTATCGCCTTGTGGGTTACGCGGTGCGAGGCCTCGGAGGCGAAAAGCTTTGCCATGGCCGCGTAACGGGAATACTTTCTGCGGTCGCCGGTGCCGATGAGCTGCGCCGCCCGGTAGGTGAGCAGCCGCGAAGCGTCGATATCGGTGGCCATGTCGGCGATCATCCACTGGATCGCCTGGAGCCTTGCAATCGGCTGGTTGAACTGCACGCGCTCCTTGGCGTATTTAGCGGCCGCGTCGAGCGCCGCCTGGGCGATCCCGACGGCCTGTGCCGCGATGCCGACCCTGCCCCCGTCGAGCGTATGCATCGCGATGGCGAAGCCCTCTCCTTTTTTACCAAGGAGGTTCGTCTCGGGGATCTCGCAGTTGTCAAAGACCAGCTCGGTCGTGGACGATGCGCAGATGCCCAGCTTGTCCTCGACCTTTCCGACCGAAAAGCCCGGCGTTCCCTTCTCGACTATGAACATCGAGAGGCCCTTGTGGCCCACGCCCTTTTCCGTGATGGCCATCACGACCGCGATATGCGCGACGCCGCCGTTGGTGATGAAATTCTTGGTGCCGTTGAGCACCCATTTGCCGTTTTTAAGCTCGGCGGTGGTCTTGGTGCCCGCGGCGTCGGAGCCGGCGCCCGGTTCGGTGATGCCGAAGCAGCCTATCCATTCGCCGGTGGTAAGTTTCGACAGGTATTTCTTCTTTTGCTCGTCGGTACCGTAATAGTATATGGGAGAGAGACAGAGGGAGTTGTGCGCGGAAACGATAACGCCGTTGGAGGCGCATCCCCGCGAGATCTCCTCGACGGCGATTGCGTAACAGACGTAATCCATACCGGCGCCGTTGTATTCCTCGGGATAGACCACGCCGAGCATTCCCATCTCGCCAAGTTTTTTAACCGGCTCCCACGGGAACTCGTGCGTCCTGTCGTATTCGGCCGCCCTGGGAGCAAGTTCGTTATCGGCGAACTTGCGGCACATGTCCTTAACCATCTGCTGCTCGTCTGTTAGCATGAAATCCATATGATTCTCCTCGCATGCGGTAATAGGCTGGTGTCGTAACCGGCAAACGCATCACTCGCGCCCCCGCGTTGCGGCGGGCGCGAATATGTCGTTTCGGGTTTCGAATCAACCCTGATGCGTATATGCACACAGAATGAGCTTTGTCCATATCAATGCAATCAAAATTCCATTATTTTACAACGCAAAATGATTTTTATTCGCTCCGCACGGCCCGCGCAGGCCGCCTTGCCTTCCGGCTTGCGCGGCATGCCCGGGGCGGGATGCCGACGGCACGCTGGAGTTTTTCTCTTGAATTATAGCCGAAGGTAAATTATGCAGTGTGCAGATGGACATCCGTCCCGTTTACTGTGAGGTTTTATGAAAAAAGCGTTATCCATGGCGATCGTCCTTGGCCTCGCGATCGGCTCTGTTTCCTGCGGGCAATGGAAAGTGAGCGCCCTGAAGGGCAAAAAACTCTGCTCGATACCGAACGCCAGCGCCCCGGGCGGCGTCATGATGGATTTCAACGAAAGCGGGGTGTTCAACCAGTCCTTCACCGTTCGCGTTTTCGACGGCAAAATCTATACCGCCGACAACATGCTCAAGCGGCTGCAGGTGCTCGACCGCGGCGGCGAACCGCTCCTGGTGATCGGTCCAAGGGTGTCGCGCGAGGACGCCGGCGACGTACGGCAGTCATCGTTCAATTTCAGTGTTATCGGCGCAATGGCGGTCG
>JBFZEY010000477.1:0-2734 GCA_041306625.1 Spirochaetota bacterium
GGACTGACGGGGCCGTGTGCGGCAAATGCGGCAATGTGCGCGACCGCAAAAAGCCGGTCGGCAGCGGAGAGAACGGAGTCGTGATCATTCTCAATCCGCCGTCGATGGTGAGCGGAATGGAGCGAAGAAAATATCGCGAGGAAGCGACCGATCTGATGAAGAAAATGATGGCGGCGATCGATATCGATATACAGAAATGCTACATCACCAGCCTCATCAAGTGCGATCCCGCCGAGCCGACGATGAGCCCGGGCGGCATGTTCAAGAACTGCGAGCCTATCCTCGAGCGGGAAATTGCGCGCCTGGCTCCGCGCGTCGTCATTGTAATGGGCGACATGCGGCCGCTCAAGCGCATCAGGGACCGGCACGCCGCCGTTTCGTGGTTCGCGGTCGACCATCCGATAGCCCTTATTAACAATCCCGACCTCAAGCGCGGAGCCTGGAATACCCTCAAGCTGGCAAGGGAAAGCATTGGTTGAGCGCTCTGCCGGCATCGTCGGACCCGCCTCTTTCGCGGATGTCTGTGTCGGCTTTCCGGTCGAGGGAGTGTTTACCTACGCGGTCCCGGAGGGGGTCCCCGTCCGGGTTTTTTCGCGCGTGAAGGTTGACTTCAGGGGCAGGATCGTGACGGCATTCGTTCTGGAACTGCACGGCAAAGCCCCGTCCGGGTTCGAGGTCAAGGAAATCCGGTCGCTGATCGACGAGTCCCCCATCTTCGACGAACGCCTGCTCGACTGCGCGCGCCACGTGGCGGATAACTATTTCGGATCTCTCGGCGAGGCGCTCGCAACGGCATTACCCTCGGGAGAGCGGCCGTCGAAACGCTACCGCCATCCCTTCGCTGCATCCCCCCCGCGCTCGATCGTTCTCACCGGCGAGCAGCAGGCGGCGCACGACGCGATCATGGATTCGTTCGGATCGGGCTCGGCCTTCCACCTGCTGCACGGCATTACCGGCAGCGGAAAGACCGAAGTATACATGGAGATCGCCCGCCGGTTTATCATCGAGGGGGCGTCGGTCATCTACCTGGTGCCCGAGATATCGCTGTCGTCGCAGATATTCGAGCGGCTCTACGAGGTTTTCGGCGAAGAGCTTATCGTCTACCACAGCCGCCTGACGGCCCAGCAGCGTCTCCACAACTGGATGCGTTTTTATGCCGGGGATGCGAAGATCGCCGTGGGCACCCGTTCGGCCGTGTTTCTTCAATGCCCGCGGCTGGGGGCCGTCATCATAGACGAGGAACATGACGGCTCGTACAAGGAGCACAGTACGCCGCGGTACAACGCGCGCAGGGTGGCGTTTTACCGCTGCAGGAAGGAGGGGGGGCTCCTCCTTATGGGTTCCGCCACCCCCTCGGTCGAGTCGCTGTACGCCGCCGAGCGCGGCCTCCTGAAGCTCCATACGCTCAAGGGTCGATACGGGAAGGCCGTACTGCCCGAAATCGAAATTGTCCGCCTTTCATCCGCCAGGCCCGAGGCGATGCTCTCGACCGCGCTGAAGCTCCACACCAAACGCGCGATCGACGGCGGGCTGCAGGCCATTTACCTGCTCAACCGGCGCGGCTTCGCACCGTTTGTCGTGTGCGGCGAGTGTTCCGCGGTGCTTGAATGCCCGCAGTGCAGCATAAGCCTCAATTTCCACAGTGACGGAAGCATGCTCTGCCATTATTGCGGGTACCAGCGCCGCCTGCCCGAGGCCTGTCCCGCCTGCGGGGCGGAAAGGCTTGAAAAGGTCGGGTCGGGAACCCAGCGCGTCGAGGAGGTCATAGCCGGCACCTTCCATGGAAGCCGCATCTTCAGGCTCGACCAGGACAGCTCGCGAAAGAAGGACGCGATCTTCGACCTGATCGAGAAAATGCGCGCGGGGGAAATTGACATACTGCTCGGCACGCAGATGGTCGCCAAGGGTTTTGATTTTCACAACGTTGCGGTGGTCGGGGTGATCCTGGCCGATATAGGGCTCAACTTTCCCGATTTCCGCGCATCCGAGCGCGTTTTCTCGCTCCTGCTTCAGGTGGCGGGCCGCGGCGGGAGGGGTGACGTTCCCGGACGGGTGATAATCCAGACGCTCAATGAGGAGCACTACGTTTTCGGCTTTTTAAAAAACCACGATTATTACGGCTTCTACCGGCACGAGCTTTCGGTCCGCCGGGCCCTGGGGTATCCGCCATTTTCGCGTATAACGCGGCTTCTGGCCAGGGGCCCCGACGAGGCGGCCGTGGAGGGTGCCATTGCCCGGGTGGCGGAGGTGCTCCGCGAGGGACTGGGGGGCGTTCCGAATGCGACGGTGCTCGGGCCGGCAAAGGCGCCGCTTGCCAGGATCGGAGGAAACCACCGCCATCACGTAATCATCAAGGCGCGCGACATCGAGTCGATACGGCCGGCCCTGCGAAAGGCGAGTTTGGAGCGGCTTCCGCGCGGGGTTTACCTGGAAATCGACGTGGACCCCTTCGACATGCTCTAGCCTGATTTCACCGGCGCTTTTCTCCCGCCCCTCTGTCCGAACGAAACTCCCGGTCGATTATGCCGAACAGTATCTCCGCCGGCGGCACTCCCTCAAGCCTTCTGCCCCCGATGATAATGGTGGGCGTGGCGCGTATTCCGAGCCTCCGCGCAAGTTCGAGGTCCCGGGCGAGGGACTCTTCCGTTTCGCGTGAGTTCATCATCGCGGTAAATTCTTCCGCATCGGCAAGCCCCGCGGCCGCCGCGATCGCGACATCGGGCGAGAAACCGTG
>JBFZEY010000478.1:0-3035 GCA_041306625.1 Spirochaetota bacterium
GGAAATAGATGTCGTGCGCGCCATCGACGCGGCAAAAGCGGTTTCCATCCCCATGGACCGGGAGATCCTGCACGTGATACCCCAGGAGTTCGTGGTTGACGAGCAGAAAGGGATCAAGGACCCGGTCGGCATGAGCGGGGTGAGGCTGGAAACGCAGGTGCATGTCATCACCGGCGCGGTGACCAGCGCGCAGAATATCTACAAGAGCGTGGACAAGGCGGGGCTGAAGGTGATCGACCTGGTGCTCGAACCCCTTGCTTCCAGCTACGCGGTGCTCGAAAACGATGAAAAAGAGCTCGGCGTCGCCCTGGTGGACATGGGCGGCGGTACGACCGACATCGCGATCTATTCCGAGGACAGCATCCGGCATACCGCGGTGGTGGGCCTGGGAGGGGAATATGTCACCAAGGACATCGCGATCGGGATCCGCACGCCGATCGACAAGGCCGAAGAGATAAAGAAAAAATACGGCTGCGCATTCTCACCACTGGTGAAGGGTACCGAATACGTGAGCGTTCCGGGCGTCGGCGGGCGCGAGCAGCGCGAAGTGTCACGGGCGGTTTTATCGTCCATCATCGAGCCGCGGGTGGAAGAGATACTCTCGCTTGCGCTCAGGGAGATCAAACGCACCGAATATTCGGACATGCTCGGGGCGGGAATAGTGATTACCGGCGGCGGGGCGCTCATGGAAGGCATGCAGGAGCTCTCCGAGCGGATTTTCGAGATGCCCGTAAAAATCGGGGTGCCCAGCGGTTTCGGCGGACTGACCGAGGCGGCACGCACGCCGATTCATGCCACGGGCGTGGGGCTCTGTAAATTTGCCATCGAATCGTATAAGAAAGGCCGTGTCGAAAAGGCCTTTTCCGGTGACGATCAGTTCAAAAAGATTTTCGACCGTATGAAGACGTGGGTAAAAGAATTTTTTTAATCGAAAACAATAACCGGTTCATTATACTCAAAAGGAGGGTATATGGTATTTACTTTTGATGAAAAGTTTGACGCTGTGGCAAAGATGAAAGTCGTCGGTGTCGGCGGCGCAGGCGGCAATGCCGTCAACCGTATGATTACGGAGGGGCTTTCGGGGGTCGAATTCATTTCGATCAATACGGACGCCATGGCTCTGGACAACAACCTTGCGAAAAGTAAAATTCAGATTGGGGAAAGAATTACCAAGGGGCTGGGCGCGGGCGCAAATCCCGAGATAGGCAGGATCGCTCTGGAAGAAGACCGTGACCGGGTCGTTGCAGCCCTGGAAGGCGCCGATATGGTGTTTATTACCGCCGGTATGGGCGGCGGCACTGGTACGGGCGGCGCTCCGGCTATCGCCGAGATCACCAGGGAGCTCGACATTCTCACTGTTGCGATCGTGACCCGCCCGTTTCTGTTTGAGGGCAAAATAAGGGACAGAAACGCCCGGAAGGGGATCGAAGAGCTGCGCAGGTCCGTTGATACGATTATTGTCATACCCAACCAGAAGCTGCTGTCGATCGTCGACAGGAACACCTCGCTGCTTGATGCGTTCAAAACCGCGGACGAGGTTTTGCACCATGCCACCAAGGGCATTTCCGACCTGATATCCGTTCACGGCCTGGTGAATCTCGATTTTGCCGATGTGCGGACCATCATGAAGGGCATGGGCGACGCGATCATGGGAAGCGGCCTGTCCGAGGGCGAAAACCGCGCGGTTATCGCAGCGGATGCGGCAATTCACAGCCCCATGCTCGACGATATTTCGATCAACGGAGCCAAGGGCATACTCATCAATATCACCGGCGGCGAGGATCTTACGCTTTATGACGTCGGCGATGCTACGCAGACGATTTATGACGCGGTCGGCGAGGATAACGAGGCGAATATCATTTTCGGCGCGGTCACCAACCCGCAGATGAACGGCAAAATACAGGTTACCGTTATCGCTACCGGTTTTAATGAGACAGCCATTCCCAAAGAGAGCAACACCGCTAAAAAAAGCATGACCCCGCTGGTGTTCGACAAACCGAAACAGAGCGAAGAGAAGAGGGTTGAACAGATGTCGTTCGAGCTGGATGCAAAAAAGAGCGAGCATGCGCCCGCGCATATGCGGGTATTTGAGAAGGACGAGGGAAAGGAGACGAAGAAGCTGAAAGTGATCGACACGCTCGATGATTTAAGGACGGAAAGCGCCGAGGTTGAATTGGTCTGCGAACCTGATGAAGACACAGCCGACGCCGGCAAATCAAAATCGGTGGATATACCGGTTGTCGTCAAAACGGGGAATTTTCAGAAGGAACAGATTTTTGTTTCAAAGGGCCAGGTTATTTCCCATTACGAAGACGACATGGATGTTCCGACGTTTTTAAGAAAGCAGATGCAGTAATACGGTGCGTCACCGGCATTACGGCAGAAACTCTTCCGGGAGGCGTTACCGCCCGGACCGGATTCCCGCGGCGTGTTGCCCTTGCGGGCAAAACGCTCCGGGTGATGCCAAAAGTAAATTGTTCGGAACGGCGGATGAATATGACGCAGGCCTGGTTCTCATACGTTGTATGGAAATGACCAAGGGAGGGAACGATGAGTGAAGCGAAACTGGAACTGCTGCAGAAAGCGCTGGAAACACACGAGAAGATATTCCCCTGCGGCGGTACTTCGACGCTGCAAGATTGTTTTACCACCGCGGGAAATAAACTGTACTTCTGGTTTAATACGGAGGACGACAGCACCCATCTCCTTTTTCATACGCTGCGGAAGGAGGATGCGGAATAGGAAGGAGCGCAGCGGGTTATCCGGGAGGCCAGCCCATCCGCCTGCCTGCAAGGAGATGCAGGTGGATATGCGGTACTTCCTGGCCGCTGTTTTTGCCCGCGTTGATAATCAGGCGATATCCGTTTGCCGCAATACCCTCCTGAGTCACGATGTGTGACACAGCGGCGAACAGATGCGCGAACAGGTCGCCCCGGTTGCCGGGCACGTCGTGAATTGCGCAGTAATGGTCCCGCGGTATGACCAGAATATGGTGCGGAGCCTGGGGATTGATATCATGAACCGCGATGGCATGG
>JBFZEY010000479.1:0-2580 GCA_041306625.1 Spirochaetota bacterium
AAGGGGCCGATCGAGGAGTACCGGCTTGCCGGAAAGGCCGCCGATTCGTGGAAGAGCATACGCGAGGGATTTCGGCGCGATGCCTTCGTTCCCTGCCTCGCCAAGCGCAGGGTCGTGGTGAGCTGCTCCGGCTGCACGGCGGTGGTCCTTCGCGGCGTACTGCGCATCGACGGGCGGGGAAGGTTCGCGGGCTTCGAGCGGAGTTTCGGCCGCTACTGCGGCGCGGAGATGCCGCCGGACGTGGAGCGCTGTTTCATCGATTATTTCCGGACGATCGAGTTTCCGCCCGAGCTGCGCAATCTCGCCATCGCCGTAGACCTGGGGCGCGGGCTTAAATGCTGAGGCCAGGGCGACATTGGCCAGAATATGGGGGCATATGAAAGCGACATTGGCCAATGTCGCCTTTGTAATCGCGCCCGTTCCAATGCCATAATTCAATCCTGCGCCATCGCGTTCCAAGACCACCACCCGGAGGTCGGACCATGAGAAAAATCGTAAAAACAATAAAAAGCAGGCCCGTCATCGAGGGCGCGGGCGTGCACCTGCGGCGCGCCTTCGGCTTCGGCGAAACGGAGCTCTTCGATCCCTTTCTGCTTATGGACGACTTCAGATCGGACGAGCCCGATCTCTACCGCAAGGGCTTCCCCTGGCACCCGCACCGCGGCATCGAGACGATCACCTACATGCTTAAAGGCACCGTGGAGCACGGCGACAGCCTGGGGAACAGCGGCGTTATAAAGCCCGGCGACGTGCAGTGGATGACGGCCGGCGGCGGCATCGTGCACCAGGAGATGCCCAAAGGCGACGCGGCGGGATCGATGCACGGCTTCCAGCTGTGGGCGAACCTTCCCGCATCGCGCAAGATGATGAAGCCGCGCTACCGGGGCATAACGGCCGCGGAGATACCCGAGGTCGAGGCGGAGGGCGGCGCGAGGATACGGATCATCTGCGGGGCCGCGGGGAACACGCGCGGCCCGGTGACGGACGTCGTCATCGACCCCGAATATCTCGACGTGTCAGTGCCGCCGAAAAGTTCGTTTACCCATCCGACCATCCCGGGGCATACGGTGCTCGCCTACGTCATCGGCGGACAGGGCGTCTTCTGCGGCGAGGGCGACGCGTTTTCGTATGACGCGGTAGGCGCCAATTATTTCGATTTCGCGAAAGACCGGCTCATCGGCGACCGCACGCTGATCGTCTACGGCGACGGCGACGCCGTGCGCGTTTCCGCCGGGGACGAGGGCGTGCGCTTTCTGCTCGTTTCGGGAAAACCAATCCGCCAGAGCGTGGCCTGGCACGGACCGATCGTAATGAACACACGCGAGGAGCTGCGCCGCGCCTTCGATGACCTGGACAACGGCAGCTTCCTGCGATACGAGGGAGACTGAGCGCCGCCCCGGGCCCCTACAGCCCGGCCGCGTTGCGCGTGTACAGGTAGTAGACGTAGCCGACGTATATCGCCAGCAGAAGCCCCGCCTCGGGGCGCGAAATCCTGCCGCCGATAAGCGAGATCGGGATGATGAGCACCGAGGTCCCCAGCATGACGAGCAGGTCGACCATGTTGATGTCGCCCGTACCGATGGGGAAGAAGAGCGAGGTGGCCCCCAGGATGAACCGGATGTTGAAGATGTTCGAGCCCACCACGTTCCACAGCGACACATCGCCCTCGCCCTTCGCCGCGGCGAGCACCGAGGTGGCGAGCTCCGGCAGGCTGGTGCCAAACGCAACGACCGTGAGGCCGATAACCACGTTGCTCACGCCCAGCATGCGCGCCAGCGTGACCGCCCCGCGAATGAAGAGCTCGGAGCCGAGTACGAGCACCAGTATGCCCGCCAGGATGAGCAGTATGGACCTGGCGCGGGAGATTTCGGCCGCGCCCTCTCCCAGTTCCTCGGCCACCTCCAGATCGAGCTCGTCGACTTTCCCCTCCCGCATCTTGCGCATGGCCTGCCACACCTTGAAGCCCACATAGAGCGCGATGCCGGCGAGGAACACCAGCCCGTCCCCCCTGTCGAGGTCGCGGTCAAGCACCAGGACGGTGAGCAGTCCGCTGACCGCCAGCATGAACAGTATGTCGAAGCGCACGGCGCGTATGTTCATGACGATGGGCCGTATGAGCGCCGCCGCGCCGAGGATCAGCGCGACGTTGGCGATGTTCGAGCCGATGACGTTGCCGATGGCGATGTCGGCGTTGCCCATTCTGCCGGCGTTGAAGCTGACCAGCAATTCCGGGCTCGAGGTCCCGAACGCGACGATGGTCAGCCCCACGATGACCGGGGGGATCCCGAGCCGCAGCGCCAGCGCCACGCTCCCGCGCACCA
This sequence comes from Spirochaetota bacterium, assembly GCA_041306625.1. Taxonomy (GTDB): domain Bacteria; phylum Spirochaetota; class UBA4802; order UBA4802; family UBA5368; genus MVZN01. Next base: position 2,322 of record JBFZEY010000479.1, read on the forward strand.
GCCAGTCGGCCCCAAAGTACAGCGCGGCGACGCCCCCAAGCAACAGCGCTATCGCGATAAACGGTTCCATGTTACGCTCCTGGTGCGGCGAAAGTGGTTCGATCCGTCGTGCCGGCGAAACGCGCGCGGGCGGCGAGAACGCCGCCGGGAGCCCCGGTTGTGCGGCATTTCCCGCCCTGATCGCGTTCGATCAGTATAAAAAGACCGGCTGTACACAGTCAAGCCCGCATATACCCCGCGCGGCTTTTTACGCGATTAT
>JBFZEY010000480.1:0-10838 GCA_041306625.1 Spirochaetota bacterium
ACAGTCGTATCATTGCACTTCCTCGGATAATCGTATCGGACGGCAAGCCGTGATGCGATCGTAAGGAAAGCATGAAGATTATTCAAGTGGAAACTGCGCAGAAAGCCCGTTTTCTGCGCAGTTTCCAGAAAGCACGTGCAAGGAAATAACTTTGACAGGAGTACGATACGGGCATAGGATATTCCGGTGAGCGGGAACGATACGTATCACAGCGGGGTTGAATGTCTGCGGTGCGGCACCTGCTGCCTTGCCGATATGGTCGCCTGTGCGAGCGCGGAGGATGTAGAGCTGTGGAAGCGGGCGGGTCGGGACGACATTCTGCATATCATCGATAACGAACGGGCGGTCTGGATGGGTGACCACCTCGTATCGGCGAGTGACGGCAGGGAGCTCCATCACTGCCCCTTCCTCGAATGGAAAAACGGCTGTTGTTCCTGTGCCATCTACGACGTTAGGCCGCGGGTATGCGCGGAGTATCTCCCGGGTTCGTCCCAGATATGCCCCCAGTTCAAAAAATGACTTTACGGATATCTTTGCCTGATTTAGGGTATCGCCTTGAACAGAATAGCTCAAATTGATCATATTTGTTACGGGAAGTGCCGATGAAAGGTCCTGGATCTGCGAGTCCCTACCAAGGGTGGGTCGTCAAGCTAATCATCATAAACGTGGTTGCGTACGTCTTTCAGATTTTTACCGCGTCAAACCAGACTCCGCATTCAATGTCCGCGCTAACGTACTACCTCGGTCTTACGCCGTCCCTCGTCGTTGAGAAGGGCTTCATCTGGCAGATCGTATCGTACATGTTTCTGCACAGCACCACGGGGTTTTTTCACATCTTCTTCAATATGTACGCCGTGCTGATATTCGGCACCCCGATCGAACAGGAGTGGGGAAGCCGGAAATTTCTCGGGTATTATTTCTTTTGCGGCGCCGGCGCGGGCATTTCGATCCTGGTAATCAACCTGATCTCGCAGGGGGGGGCGTATACTATCCCTACGATCGGGGCTTCGGGTGCCGTATTCGGGCTGTTGCTCGCGTTCGGGATGCTGTATCCAAACGCCGAGATCCTGTTATTCTTTTTTATTCCGATAAAGGCGAAGTATCTTGTCATCCTCTACGGGCTGGTCGAGCTCTACCTCGAGCTCTTCGGCGGGGCCAGCAGCATCTCGCATGTCGGGCATCTCGGCGGGCTCTTCTTCGGTATCGTCTACTTCCTGGTGACCAGAAGGAGCAGCCTCAAGTTCCGCGCAAAAATTTTCGCGGCCAAAATGGAAAAGAAGGCCGCCGAAATAGTGCCGAAGATCGGCTCCACGGCGGCGGCGCAGGACGAGCGAGCGAAGCAAAAGGATATCCTCGCCAGGCTCGGCAAGGGAGGGCCGGCCGCGCTTTCCGACGACGAGGTCCAGTACATCAAATATCTCGCGATCATGAAGGACGGCGCCACCGCGCGTTGTGACAGCTCTGATTACAACATCGACGACGCGTACTGCGCAAACTGTGAAGACGCGGACGCTTGCTTCATCCGCGAGGTGAAGCGCCACATGGAAAATTAATCTTTACAATTTGATCTTTCGGTATTTTCATTAACCGGCGGGGCACGACAGTGCTCCTGGATCGTTGTGTGGCCGGGTTCGCAGGAACTCGAATAGACTTGTTACGCAAATCGGGAGTGCTGCGGAGGTTCTCCGATTTTGCGGCATCTCTAATCATCTATAAAGAAAAGGAGAGTCAAAATGGCGAAGAGAGTGTATCTTTTCGGAGGCAAGAAGGCCGATGGAAAGGCCGAAATGAAAAATCTCCTCGGAGGGAAGGGGGCCAACCTGGCTGAGATGTGCCAGATCGGAATTCCCGTTCCTGCGGGCTTTACTATCACCACCGAAGTGTGCAATGAATACTATGTGAATAACATGAAGTATCCCGCGGGACTCGAAAAGGAGGTGCTGGACGCGCTGAGGAGTGTTGAGCAGATAATGGGGGCGAAGTTCGGCGATGCCGAAAACCCGCTTTTACTGTCGGTGCGCTCGGGCGCGCGGGCGTCCATGCCCGGCATGATGGAGACCGTGCTCAACGTGGGTCTCTGCCCGGCAACCATACCCGGGATGATCAAAAAGACGGGAAACCCCCGCTTCGTATATGATGCATACCGGCGACTCATCATGATGTATTCGGACGTGGTGATGGAAAAGGCGGCGGGCATCGAGCCTGAAGAGGGCAGGGGCATACGTGTACAGCTCGACAGGATGCTTCAGGAACTCAAAAACCGTAAAGGCTACGCCACCGACGCGGATATCAGCGATTCCGACCTGAAGGCACTGTGCGATGATTTCCGCTCCAGGGTGAAAGAGGTCATCGGCAAAGAATTTCCGGACAGCGCCCTCGAACAGATGTGGGGAGCGATCGGCGCGGTGTTCTCCTCGTGGAACGGAAAGCGTGCGATATCCTACCGACGCATCGAGGGGATCCCGGACGCATGGGGCACGGCGGTCAATGTTCAGGCAATGGTCTTCGGAAACATGGGAGCGAGCTCGGCGACCGGGGTGGCCTTTTCGCGAAACCCCGCCAACGGCGACAACCACTTCTACGGCGAATGGCTGGTGAATGCCCAGGGCGAGGACGTGGTCGCCGGCATACGCACGCCGAACCCGCTGAACGAGGGTACCAAAAACGAGCAGAACAGGCACTTGCCCTCGCTTCAGACCGCAATGCCCGAAGCGTACAAGGACCTGGACGCGTATCGCACTAAGCTGGAGCGGCATTACAAGGACATGCAGGACATCGAGTTAACGTTCCAGGAGGGGCGCCTGTGGATGCTGCAGTGCCGCGTCGGCAAGCGCACCGGTACCGCCGCGCTGAACATGGCGATGGATATGCTGGACGAAAAGCTTATCTCGACCGATGAGGCGGTGATGCGCGTTTCACCCGCCCAGCTCGATGAGCTGTTACATCCGATTGTGAACCCGGCGGCTGAAAGGGAATCGACCGTGCTGGCCAAGGGGCTTCCCGCCGGCCCCGGCGGCGCTACCGGGCAGATCGTTTTTACGGCCAATGATGCGGTCGAATGGGCGCGCCAGGGGAAAAATGTTATTCTGGTGCGCGAAGAGACGAATCCCGAGGACGTTGAGGGGATGCGCGCGGCCATCGGCATTCTCACCGCGCGCGGTGGGATGACCTCGCACGCGGCGCTGGTGGCCCGCGGATGGGGCAAGTGCTGCATCGTGGGTTGCGGTGCGCTGCATGTCGACGTTCACGCGAAGACCATGCGAGTGGGCGACAGAACCTTTAATGAAGGCGACAACCTTACATTGAACGGCACCCGCGGGTACGTGTACGGCGGAAAGCTTTCCATGATGGATTCGACCGAGAACCCGCGTTTCGTGGAATTCATGAAATATGTGGATGCGCGCCGATGGCTTAAAGTGCGGACGAATGCCGACACTCCTGAAGACGCCGCAAAGGCGCGGGGCTTTGGGGCCGAGGGTATAGGCCTTTTCAGGACCGAGCATATGTTTTATGGGAAAAATTCGGAGCAGCCGCTCTTCTTCCTGCGGCGCATGATTATCTCGAAGGATGAAAAGGAGCGCCGCGCTGCGCTCGGAGAGCTGTATCCGTTCGTGAAAAAGGACTTCAAGGCCACGCTCGAGGTGATGGACGGGCTTCCCGTAACCATTCGTCTGCTCGATCCGCCGCTACACGAATTCGTGCCCAACCGTGAAGACGAGCGCGAGCGTCTGGCGTCGAGTCTCGGAATCACCCTCGACGAGCTCAACAAGCGCGCCGAGGCGCTCCACGAGTCCAATCCGATGATGGGGCATCGCGGGGTACGCCTCGGGATCACCTATCCCGAGATCACCGAGATGCAGGTGCGCGCCATTCTCGAGTCGGCGGTGGAGCTGACGAAGGAAGGAAAGAAGGTGGCGCCCGAGATCATGATTCCGGTGGTAAGCACGAAGGCCGAACTGGATCACCAGAAGGCGATTGTTGAAAGCATCTATGCGGAGGTATGTAAAAAGTACGGTGTCAGCAAGATCGATTACCTGTTCGGTACGATGATCGAGATCCCGCGCGCGGCGCTGGCGGCCGGAAATATCGCGGAGACGGCAGAATTTTTCTCGTTCGGCACCAACGACCTCACCCAGATGGGATTCGGTTTCTCCCGTGATGATATCGGCGGGTTCGTGCCGGATTACCTGGCGAAAAAGGTGCTACCGGCGGATCCCTTCCAGATTCTGGACCAGGAGGGCATTGGCGAGCTGATAGCCATCGGGATCGAGCGCGGCAGAAAAACCCGCAGGAATCTGAAGGTTGGTATCTGCGGCGAGCACGGTGGCGAGCCTTCCTCGGTCGAATTTTGCCACAGGGTCGGAATGGATTACGTCAGCTGTTCACCTTTCAGGGTGCCGATCGCGCGCCTTGCGGCCGCCCAGGCGGCGATTCGGGGCATGGGAGGAAAGGGCAAAAAAGACAAACCGGCGGTGAAAAAACCGGCAAAGGCAGAGAAGGTCACGAATGCTGCCAAACCGGCCACGAATGCAAGGAAGGCAGCGGCAAAACCGATTGCGAAGGCGAAACCGGCAAAAAAATCAAAACCGGTCAAGCAGGCCTTAAAAGGGAAGAAGGCCACCCTGCAAAAAAAAGCAGTCGTGAAAAAGCCTGTGGCGAAAAAGCCTGTAGTGAAGAAAGCCATGGTGAAAAAACCGTTGGTTAAAAAGCCGGTGAAAGCGGCCGTAAAGACGAAAAAGTCGGAAAAGAAAAAGGCTGGCAAAAAGTAGGTTGGCGCGGGACGGGGGGCTCTGCGGCCCCTCGCCGCGCGACCGAGCGAAAGCGGAGACGATCATGAAAAAAATACTGTGTATTGCGGCAATTATCCTGATACAGGCGACCGTTGCGTTTGCCTCGTATGACGACGCGCTGAAGCTCTTTCAGGAAAATAAATTCCGTGAATCGCTCGAGAAGATCGCCGCTGAACTTTCGGTGGACAGGGATTTCCAGGCGAACTCCCCAAATTACGCTCTGCGCTTTCTCGCGGCGCACAACCACTGGAAGATGGGGAACCACGAGGCGGCGATCTCGCATTTCCGCCGGTGCGCTGATATCCAGAAGGACCTGCCGGATCCGCTTATAGACCTCGGACTCCTGCTTATAGATCTTAAGCGTTTTAGGGATGCCGAGCCGTTCGCTCAGCGGGCCCTGGCCCTGCAGAAAAGCCCGACCGCCTATTTCGTGGTTGCCAAATCGGCATACGGCCTGGGGAATTACTGGAGGGCAAAGGAATTTTTTGAGAAGGCGATTTCCATTGACCCGGAATTTTTCGTCGCGTACAACGGCCTTGGCATGACGCTGATGCGGCTCGGGAAATACACCCAGGCAAGCACCGCTTTCGCGGCGGCGCTGGCATCTGCCCCCGCATCGCCCGAGCTGTTGAACAACATGGGGCTGTGTCTTGAAAAAACGGGAAAGCCAAAGGAAGCCCTTGAATACTTCAAGAAAGCCGATCGGTTAACTCCCGGCAACGCCGCGATACAGCGGAATCTGGCACGGCTGTCGGCCCGCGGATAGGAGAATGGATTCGGGCCGGTCCCTGCCCGGAACGTAAATCCAGACCGCCAATGCTTTTTAAACGCCAGGCCTCGTTCACCGACGCGCTTCAGCGGATCAAACGGGCGGCGCTTCCCGTGTTGATCGGTCCGCTCGCGCTACTCGCCATGTCACCGTCGCCCTCCAGGACGCTTCTCTGGCCCATAGACCGTCCGCAGCGAATTACCGGTACATTCTGCGAACCGAGGGGTTCGCGCTTTCATCTTGGGCTCGATGTGAGTACCGGGGGAAGGAAGGGATTCGAAATTTTCGCCGCGGATGACGGCCATATCAGCACGGTGATGTATCAGAAATGGGGTATCGGTTTCGCCCTGTTCGTCATACATCCCGACGGCAGGAAAACCTTTTACGGACACATGGACGGGTTCGCCGATAAAGTGCTTGCGAATTCCGCCGTCGCGCGGTACCGCGCGAAGATTCTCGATCGGGAGGATTTCAGGCTGGAATTAAAGCGCGACGATATACCCGTGCGGAAGGGAGAGAACATCGGGTATTCCGGCGACAGCGGTATCGGAAGAGAGCATTTTCACTTTGAGGTGCGCGATGATACAGGAGTGCATCTCAATCCGCTGCGTCACGGTCTGAGCATCGATGATACCATCCCTCCCGATTTTTCCGAGATCAAGCTTGTCCCCCTGGATGGACGGTCCCATATCGACGGCGTCAATGCCGGTCGATCGGTGAGGGTTGCAATGCAGCCGAAAGGGGGGATATACAGGCCTGCGTGGAACGGTACACCGGTTGCGGGGGGAATCATCGGGCTGACAGTCGCGGCCGGTGATCGGGCCGGGTATAGAAGCAGAATCGCCGTGTATGGGATAGAGCTTCTCGTCAATGGGGAAATGATAGTTCAAACGCGTTTCGACCGCATGAAACGCGATGAGACCCATCGTATGGGGCTCTACTATGATTATTCCGCAACGAACGGTACTCACTATACCCATTACCTCTACTCCAGGACCGGGGATGAGGGACGGATCGACACCGCCCGACTAGGGGGGAAAGCGCGCGTTACGATTCGCGCCTATGACGCGAACGGCAACAGAGCGGAGATCGAGTTCGATCTGCTCGCGGCAAAGCCGCTCGAAAAACCGGTACGGGAGTCTGCGCCGAACCTTGTTTCGGGAAGGGGACTGAGGCTGTTGAGCGGAGACGGCCAGTTTAAGGCCGTATTTGATAAAAACGCCGCGTTATACTCCGAGCGAGTGTGGCTGAAACAGGACCCGCCGCTTCGCATTGCAATTGCGGGGCTATCCGTCCGCAGTGCCGTGTATACAGTGTTTCCTCCGGATCTCTGCGTCGATCGGCCGATGGAGCTGTCACTCGAGTACAGGGGTGATGACCGCGCAAAAGTAGGGCTCTACCAGATCAATCCGGCGACCGGACGCTTCCATGCGGTCGGAAACCGTTATGATCTCAAAACGGGATCCTTCATGCATGCAAGCCATCGCACGGCAGGCTTTTTCCTCCTGAGCGACGACGCGCCTCCCGTCGCGCGGTTTAACTCGCCCGGGATCATCACGCCAGGACGGTCGCTTTATATTCCGGTATCCGATATTGGAAGCGGGATAGACCTTGCTTCAATTTATCTGACGGTCGACGTAAAACCGGTAAAATGGGACTACGATCCGGATTATTCGCGCATCGAGATACTCAGTCACAATGAGATCTGGTCGAAAGGTGCGCATAGAATTGATCTCGGTTTAAAAGACATTGCGGGCAATGAAATGAATAAGCTTGGCGCGGGGTATACCGTTAAATGAGCGTCTACCTGAGCGGGAACCCGGTTCCATGGCTTGTTTCCGGGTGCGGTCCGGAAGTCCGGTACCTGTGCCTACGCGACATTCTGCGCGGCGCATGCGGCGACGCTGCCGTTATCGAAGAGTACAAAACGCTCCGTTCATCGGACGCGTGCCGCCGTTTTTTAGGCACCGCGAGGGGAGGTATCCTCGGAGATACAAAGCGTTTCGACCTGTTCGGACGCGGGGCCATGTGGCGTTTCGCGGAGGCGGTTGCCCGCGGCTACGACCGCAGGGAACCGGCTGTCGACGCCACCGCGGAATTTATCATACGGAGCTGCCGCGGGGAGTCGGGCGGCTTCATTATGAACTGGAAACCGCGGCTTGAGGCCGCTTGCGTTACCGGCGCAATGGTGCGGCGATTGCTGGAAGCGGGCTTCGATGACGAGCGGACCGAACAGGGCGTAACATGGATACGGTCGCATCAGCGGGAGGACGGCGGCTGGCTGCACTGTCCCGTTGCCGGAACGATGGACGTGCTGCGGCTGCTGCTTTTCAGAAGGGCGGGGAACGGCCTTATACGCGAGAGCGATTCGTCGGTTGCTAGCTGCGTGTTCGCATCGTTCGAGTGCCTTATGGCGCTCCTTGAGTACGGAGAGCGCCGGGGCGGTCTTGAACCCGCGGCGGCCCGTGGCGCCGAGTTCCTGCTTAATAACCGCCTGTTCATGAGTAATTCCAATGCACCGACCCCCGTATGCGCGGCGGGGGGCAGGGGTGCCGATTTTTCCCTTACAGGCTACCCGGTACTTCTACAGTACGACATGCTATGCGGACTTATCGCGGTCGCACGGGCCGGCAGGTCCGGCGACGGCAGGGCGAACGGGGCGTTCAACGCGCTGATCGCCAAGCAAAACGAGGACGGCTCATTTCCCGCCGAACGATGGGAGCGGGGGATGCTTCGCGAGGAAAGATTGACAGCGCGGCACGGAAAGCGCGATCCCTGGGTGACGCTCAACGCGCTTCGCTTTTTTACTCGTGCTGGTCTTGTTTCGGCGAATGATTTAGTTTGAAAAAGCGTAACCGGCGGTAAGGATGAACGCGACGGCATCGATGGTGCCTGAGGTCGCACCGTCGAAATACACATTCGAAGAAGATTGCGGCTGAGGATTGGTAATGTCAAAGGGTTTCCCGAAAGCGCAGTTGAGCCTGGTCCAGTCGCATCCCAGCGATACGAATAGTCCACCCGAAAAATAAATGGTGCAATTGAGCTCGGCGCCGTAAGTAAGTGCGGAAAAGCTTCGATTGTTTTCACCGCTCATCCCGATACCGGCATCATCGACCAGTATTTTCCAGGCAACCGGCGCCGCGTGATAGGTGGCGATCGCATATCCGATCATCGGCGTGAATGTAAAATCCCAGCGTTTTCGCGTCGTAACGTGGAACGACGGCCCAAGATAAAAGGAAAGGTCCTTGTAAAGATATTCCCGCCAGTTTTGATAGTCCGGGCCGAAATTGGTCTTCTGTACCACGCTATTCCGTTTGAACTTGAACTTCGCGCCGACATAATCGAAGGGCATATATTCAAACGTGAGTCCTATGCCAAAAAAGAGGTGCGAAACCTCGAAAGCCTTTACCGTTTCATCGTTCAACCTGTGGTATGAGTTTTCCAGAAAAGAGTGCTCGGCATCGATGCAGTTACCGAAGGGTAAACCGATTGAAAAGAACGCGCCCAGCAGCATCTGCCCTTTGTGCGCGCCTTCGGGGGGCTTGTCGAGCTCATCGAAGTCGGCGGCGTATGTGGCAGTTGCGGTCAAAACGAGCAGAACCGCAAAGGCCGTTTTGAAAAGACTTCGGGTCATTTAAGGCTCTTCTGTTTTTCGATCTCATCGAGTGTCGACAGGACCTTTTTTACGATTTGCCGCGAGATATCATCGTATCGCGAGCTTTCAATGAGGACGTCGTTCCTGTCCCATATGAGCGAGAGACTGCAGCAGTACTTGGCGTAATAGCGGCCGGACCATTCTCTTCCGGGTTCCTTGCGGACGATGAACAAAATGTCGCCGGTTTCCACGCTGAGCGCTTTGAGGGTGAAGGTGTCGATGAGGTTAGGGATTTCCCTTCCCCCTTCGTAGGCGCGAAGCGCGCTCCCGCGACCGACCAGAATAACGTCGGCTCCCAGCAGTTTTCCCACCTTCACCGCGCTCTTATCGTCGATGAGACCGGTCATCGAGAGGTTCTGCTCTTTAAGGATGCGCTCGAGCGCTTCACGCTCGACGACCTCTACGCGTCCGGTTTTGAAGAAGCAGTGGCTGATGGAGTCCGAGAACTCGTCGCCCCAGCCCGCTCCCTTTACGTCGAAGGGGAATACGGCCACTTTATTGAGCTTTTTATTGACGTCGACCTTATTGGTTATGGCGATGTCGATCGTGGAACATGCCGTTGATCCTATCCAAACCAGTGCGATTATCAATGCCAGTTTGTTTTTCATGGGGCCCGCCGTTGGAATATATGGTTTATTTCCGTATTCTGTGACTTCCCGAGCATAAAACAGCGCCTGAAGGGTGTCAATATTAATTGCTGGCGCGGCCCGGCAAGTTGTTCGTGCCGTGGCTAAGGGCCGATGGCGGTTAATACGGACGGTGATAAAAATAACTTTACTATTTCTGGAAAGAGATGAGTATTGAATTTGTGCCGGTATCAATCTGCGGAGATATTCTCTTGAAAATACTCATCATTAATTACGAATTCCCTCCTCTTGGCGGCGGAGGGGGAGTGGCGACCATGGACCTCGCCCTGGAGTGGGTAAAAACCGCGCGGGTAGATGTTTTGACATCCTGGTTTAAAGGTCTTCCTTATTACGAACAGGTTAATGGAATCAATGTCTACCGGGTACCCATATTCTTTCGAAAATCCAGGGACGCGGCGAGTTTTCTCTCCATGCTTTCGTATCTTCCCTTCGGTTTTTTCAAAGGGCTGCGATTATGCCTGAAAGACCGTTATGACGTAATAAACACCCACTTCGCCGTACCGTCGGGCCCGCTGGGGTTCGCACTGGGGCTGATCTTCCGGATTCCAAACGTGCTTTCGCTTCACGGTGGTGACATCTATGACCCCAGCAAGAGGATGTCGCCGCACCGCAGTTTTTTCTGGCGGAAGGTGGTGCGGTTCATCATGAATCGGGCCGACCGCATAATAGCCCAGTCGAGCAACACGCGCGACAACGCGCTGAAGTATTACGCGCCGCGGAAAGAAGTTGGTATTATCCCCCTCGCGTTTCATCCTCCGTCTCTGTCGGGAGCGAAACGAGCGGCCCTTGGGCTCGGAAAGAACGAATTTCTTCTTATTACAATCGGCAGGCTCATCAAGCGAAAAGCCATCGACCACATGATCCGGGCACTTGACACCATCCCCGATGCGCGGTTGCGTCTGCTCGTGCTTGGAGACGGGCCCGAAAGGGAGTATCTTGAATCGCTTGCCCGCGAGCTCGGCCTGGACAATCGGATA